>JBJTSL010000055.1:0-3864 GCA_046076625.1 Allobrachymonas sp. | reverse complement strand
AACGAGCACTCCAAGTTGCAAAAAAGCGCGAGCAAATGAATAAATTTGTCTCATTTTTTTATGAATGATTCAGAATTTGCCACAAATTAAGCCGAAAGCACTCGCAAGCACGAATTGCCTTCTGATAATCCTCTTTCCGGCAGTTAAAACCCCAGAAACTGCTGTAAAGCTATGATGTAAGATGGTTTTTTCGATTTTGGAGAGGTCGCCAAATGGGTGAAGCCAAAGGACGGCAATTGGCGCTACAAAAGCAGGCCCAAGAGGCCATGGTGGTGGACACCCCCGGTGGACGCATTCGCGTGCAGTGGGATCATGCTGCCAGTGCCACGCCCAACGCCCAGCTGACCTTCTTTGCCGAGTTCTTGGCCGCCACCGGTGTGTACGACACATGGGTCAACACCTGCCCGCTGAACTACACCAGCCCCAACGCCCCCACCAAGAAAGATGTGCTGGGCACCTGGCTACTGGGCATACTGGCCGGGCACAAGCGCTACGCCCACATCACCGCCTTGCGCTCGGATGCGGTCAGTCCACAGATACTGGGCATGAACAAAATCATCAGCGAAGACGCACTGCGCCGCGCCTTGGCGCGCCTGAGTGCGCAGCAAAGCCAAGACTGGCTCAGGCCCCAGCTCCTGTCCAGCGTACAAGCCGCACTGCACACCAACTGGATACTGGACATCGACACCACCATCAAACCCCTGTACGGCAAGCAAGAAGGCGCACAGGTCGGCTACAACCCCCACAAACCCGGCAGACCCAGCCACGCACTGCACACCTACTGGGTGGCCAATATGCGTCTGGTGCTCGATGTGGTCGTCTCGCCCGGCAAGGAGCACAGCGCAGGCAAGGCCCGCCCTGGCCTGATGCAGCTGCTGGGGCAACTCAGCCCCGAGCAGCGCCCCCAATTGGTCAGGGGTGACTGCGGCTTTGGCAACGAGCCCTTCATTGCCGAGCTGGAGCAAAGCAAGCAACCCTACCTGTTCAAGCTCAAGCAGACGGCGGGTGTCAAAAAGCTGCTGACCCGGCAATTCGCACGAGAAGACTGGAGCACGCCAGGGCCAGCAGACCAAGGCTGGAGCGCGGTGGAAGACACCTTGAAACTCTCAGGCTGGACACAGGCGCGCCGCGTCATCGTCTTGCGCCGAGCCGTCAAAAGCGACTTGGCGCTCAGTCGCAAGGCCCAAGCAAACGCCAAAGCCAACGCATCGAACCTCCTGCCCCAGTGGGGCGAACAGATTGAGCTCTTGATGCCCGATCAGGATGTTCAGGTCTGGGAATATGCGGTACTGGTGACCAACAGCACCTACCCGTTGGCGGCATTTGGACAGCTCTACCGCGACCGGGCCGATTGTGAAAATGGATTTGACGAGCTCAAGAACCAGTGGGGCTGGGGCGGGTTTACGACCCAGGACATCGAACGCTGCCAAAGCAGTGCGCGGGCTGTAGCGCTGGTCTACAACTGGTGGAGCTGGTATTGCAGAGCGGCCAAGCCCGGTGCCCGGATGGAGGCGATCACCAGCCGAGCGCTGTTGCTCGCGGGCGTGGGCCGAGCGGTCAAGCATGCGGGGCAGACGACGCTGTATCTCACACCGATGCATGCGGCCAAGGACAAGCTCATGGATCTCATTGCCAATATCCATGCCGCTTTGAGCCACGTCAAGGCCGTTGCGGAGCAGTTGCCAAACACCAACCGCTGGAGGACGTTTGTTGACTTCGTTGTGGCCAAAATCACCCGACATCTGCCGCCTTGGGGGCCGCAAAATCAGCTGGCAACGACTGGGTAACTGCCGGATTTAGGATCATCCGCCCACACGATGCGCTCAATCGTGGGTTCGCCCGTATCGACATCCACTGTCATACGCGCCACGACACAGCCGTAGCTCCAACTTTCTCGTGCACTGAATTTCGCCTCAACGACGAGTGGTGCCGTGACCCTGCCTGGCGGCAACGCCCGCTTGGCTGCGATCAATTCTTGGCAAGCCTGCACAATCGCACTGCCGCCAATGGCCATGCTGCGACTGGCTAGGCTGCCGATACCCACGGGGCACAGAGAAGTGTCGCCATAGATCACCTCAATGTCTTGCAGACTGCACGGCAGATGAGGGGCGAGCGCATCGAAGGCGATTTGCGCAAAACTGCTCTCATGACCTTGGCCTTGCGCAGGCGAACCGCTGGCTACCGTGACTTTGCCATTGGGTTGCAACGTCACGCGCGCCGCCTCCCAACCTTGACCGCATGGCTCAATGTACACAGCGACACCAATGCCCACTAGCTCGCCACTTAGCCTGCGCTGCGCTTGCAGTTCGCGCTCTTTCTCATAGTTGAACTGTTGGCAAGCCAGCTCGAGTGCGCGGGCATAGTCGCCAGAATCGAGCAACTCGCCCGTCGGTGTGGTGTACGGCATGTGCTGCGCTGCAACTAAGTTGCGCCGCCGCAAAGCCACCGGATCCATTTTCAGAGCCACTGCGGCTTTGTCCATCAAAGTCTCTAACAGCAAGGCTGCTTCGGGTCTGCCCGCGCCACGGTAAATATTGATCGGCGCTGCATGCGATCGCTTGGCAAGGCCCTGCACATTGAGTTGCTCAAGCCTGTAGGGCCCTGGCAATATCCGTGCGGCATTGCGAAGAGGTACCACACCCGAGAACGGCAACCAAGCACCCAAAGTGAAGTGCAAGTCCGCTGACAGTGCCAGCAGTCTCCCCTGCTGGTCTAGCTGCAACTGTCCGCACAATTGACTGCCGCGCCCTTGCATACCGCTGGCGAACTCTTCCGAGCGACTGGCTTGCCAACTCAAGGCGCAACGCAGGTGCTTCGCGGCCAGCGCAATCAGCAAATCTTCGGGCGATACCGATGCCTTTGCGCCAAACGCGCCGCCCACATCAGGGGCGATCACACGCACCTGCCGCTCATTAAGCCCCAAGCAAGCCGCCACATCGTTGCGAGCGCGCGAAGGCGTTTGCGTGGGCAACCATAGCGTGATGGCATGCTCGTCATCGTGCCATTGCGCCACCGCAGCACGCGGCTCGATGCTCATGGCTACCACACGCGGGCAGACAATTTCCGCGTTCACGCTGATCGCCTCTCGATCAGTTGGGTCAAGTACCCCGCCATCATGGTGGGCATACGACACACGCGTCACAGCAGGCGAATCCACCGCAAAATCAAGTGTGGCGTCAATCTCTTGCACGTCTGTCTGCACAAGCTCCGCGGCGCGTCGCGCTGCATCGCGCGAATGCGCCACCACCAACGCCAATGGTTGCCCTACATAGCTGATGACTTCGCCGCCCAGCAATGGAAACGCCTGGGCTACCTCAAGCGGCAGCAGTTCATTGATGGGCGGCATCACATACTCACCCAGCTCACGGGCAGTGAGCAATTGCGCACCCTCTGTTGCACTCAGGCTCAATCCCAACAGCCGCCCATGCGCCACGGCGCTACGCACGAAGGCCACATGCCGCATACCTACGAGCTGCACATCGTGTACAAATCGCCCCGTGCCCGTGATGAGACGCAAGTCTTCACGGCGCAGGGGTTGAAAGTCCATCGAGATATTCACCTAGGTATTACACGCCAAATCTTATGCATCCATGACTAAATATTAATGAAGATTGATTCAGTTTTTCTGCAAGACTCGATGCGAAGAACTGCTGCAAAATCACGATATGCCATCCCGCACACGCGCCTTGCCCCCCTCGCATCTGCTGCAACGCATCAGTCTGCGGCAGTTGCGCGCCTTCATGGCGGTGGCCCAGGCCGCAAGCATGACGCAAGCGGCCGCGTCGATGCACCTCACGCCATCAGCCCTGTCGATGCTGATCAAATCTCTTGAGGAAGAGTTGGAGATTCGTCTTTTTGATCGGG
>JBJTSL010000054.1:0-2528 GCA_046076625.1 Allobrachymonas sp. | reverse complement strand
TGGATGTGTATGTGGACGATTATTCCAAGCCCGATCCACTGCCGCCGCAGATGCTGCGCAAAATGGCAGTGACGCAGTTTTTAGGGTTTTGGAAAGAGGAAGAGGAAGCGAAAAAGCTTGCTGAGCAAAAAGCAAGGGAAGATGCCGTGTGCCAGCGCCAGCAAAACGTGGCACAGTCAAAGCCTGAACACCCAAATCCAGAGACCACCGAAGAAAGCCAAGCTCGCGCAACGCAAGCTTCAGCCACCCCACATGACCACCCTGATCTGCAACTGCAACCAGACGATGCCGCTGGATGCGACAGCCCTCGGCCAAGCGCTGGATGAAGATTTAAAACTGCACACCGCACTCTGCCGCCGGCAAGCCGCGAGTTTCCAAAAAGCCATCAAGGCTAGCGACGAAGTGACTGTGGCTTGCACACAGGAGCAGCGGCTATTTGCTGCTTTGGAGGATGAGACGGAAGGTGCGCGGGCAGGAGTGACAGCGCCAATCAAATTCATCAACATTCGCGAGACGGGGGGCTGGAGCAAGGATGCTGCCTTGGCCATGCCAAAAATCGCGGCGTTGTTGGCAGCGGCGCGTTTGCCCGATCCTGAGCCTGTGCCCACTGTCACCTATAAAAGCCAGGGCCGTTTGCTGATCATTGGCGACAGTACGCAGGCTGCTGCTTTGGCTGACATGCTGTCCGACACGTTAAGCATTACTATTTTTTCGATAGCATCCAACGCTGGTTTCATACCGGCAAACAGCCGTTTTTTGCCTCAAGAACGCAAATATCCCTTGCTGGCGGGCAAAATAGAAAGTTTGCAAGGCTGGCTCGGCGCATTCAAGCTGCATTGGCAGAAAGATAATCCGATTGATCTGGATTTGTGTACCCGCTGCAATGCCTGCGTGATGGCTTGCCCAGAGCAGGCCATCACGCCAGACTTCCAAATCGATCTGGGCAAATGCAAGAGCCACCGCGCCTGCGTGAGCGCCTGCGAGATGGCGGGCGCGATTGATTTTGAACGCGATGCGTTGGAGATGCAGGATGAGTTTGATCTGGTGCTTGATCTGAGCGAAACGTCATTGATCGATTGGCACGCCGCACCGCAAGGCTACTTCACGGATGCAAACCCTGCCACGCTGATCAAGCTGCGTGAGATGGTGGGCGAATTTGAAAAACCAAAATTCTTTACCTATAAGCAAAAAATCTGCGCTCATTCGCGCAATGAAACGGTAGGCTGCAATGCCTGCGTGGAGATTTGCTCGGCGCATGCCGTGAGCAGCGACAAGGCCAAACAAGGCATCAAGGTCAATCCCAACCTCTGCGTGGGCTGCGGTGCGTGTACGACCGTTTGCCCCACGGGAGCGCTCAGCTATGCCTACCCTCAGGCCAGCGAGCAGGGTGCGAAGATCAAAGCGCTGCTGACCGCCTATGCAGCCGCAGGCGGCAAAGAGCCTTCACTGTTGCTGCACAGCCAAGGCGAAGGCGAGCAGCTCGTGCAGCAGCTGGGCCGCGCCGCGCAGCTCAAAAAAGCGCATGGCGTACCGTACAACATGATTCCTATGTCGCTTTGGCACACCGCGAGTGTGGGGCTTGATCTTTGGCTTTCTGCCATTGCCATGGGGGCGCAGCAAATCGCCGTGCTCACCACGACTGAAGAAGCACCGGATTACTTGACGGGGCTGCGCCAGCAAATGGAGGCAGCGCAAACGGTGCTGCGCGGTTTGGGCTATGTGGGCACGCATCTGAAGCTCATCGAAGCAAAAGATGTGGCTGCGCTCGATGCCGCTTTGCAAGCTTTGAAAACCACCAAGCAAAGCGTACCTGCCAAGCCAGCGCGCTTCGCTTTTCCTTCAGAAAAACGCAGCACACTGGATTTGGCGCTGGATCATCTGATCACCTATGCGCCACAAAACCCATTGCCTGAGCAGATTGAGCTTCCCAAAGAAGGTTCACCTTTTGGTAGTTTGCAAATCAACAAGGAGGCCTGCACTCTGTGCTTAAGCTGCGTGAGCGCCTGTCCGGCAAGTGCGCTGCAAGACAATCCAGAGCGCCCACAGCTCAAGTTCATTGAAAAGAATTGTGTGCAATGTGGCCTGTGCGCTCAGACTTGCCCAGAAACAGCCATCACGCTGAAGCCGCGCCTCTTACTCACCAAAGAGCGCAGCCAGAGCAGAGTGATCAACGAGCAGCCGCCCTATACCTGCCTGCGCTGCGGTAAACCCTTCGGCACTTTGAAAGCGATAGAAGCCATGCTGGGCAAGCTCTCAGGTCACGCGATGTTCCAAGGTGAAGCTCTCAATCGCCTCAAAATGTGTGGCGATTGCCGTGTGATCGATATTTATTCGAACAACAACGAAGCCAAGATTCAGGATATTCGATGAGTCAAATTTCCACCTTTGATGAAGAGACTGCCAGAGCGGAGGTCTACGGCCTGCTTGCTGCGTTGCTCTATGCTCCGCCCACTGCCGAACTGCTCGCGCAACTGCGCGTGGCTGTGACGCAAGCGCCGCAAGAAGGTGGTTTTCTGGAAGAGAGCTGG
>JBJTSL010000053.1:0-6395 GCA_046076625.1 Allobrachymonas sp. | reverse complement strand
ACGTAGGCCAAGCCGCGCTCAATGAGGTGTTCGGCGGCTTGGTACATGAAGTCAAAGTAGTCGCTGGCATAGAGCTCTTTGCCTTTGCCGTCTTGCCCCCAGCCGAAGCCGAGCCAACTGACGGCGTCGATGATGCTGTTGACGTATTCTTTTTCTTCTTTTTCGGGGTTGGTGTCGTCAAAGCGCAGGTTGCAAATGCCACCGTAATCGCGGGCGAGGCCGAAATTCAAGCAAATGCTCTTGGCGTGGCCCACATGCAGGTAGCCATTGGGCTCGGGCGGAAAGCGGGTGATGATGGACGTGTGTTTGCCGCTGGCCAAATCGGCGTCGATGATTTGGCGCAGAAAGTTGCTGGGTTTGCTCTCAGGGGCGGTGGGCGTGGCGGCTTTTTTGGTATCGGGTGCGGTCATGCCCCGATTTTAGGGGGCAGGGGCGGCGATTACAGATGGACACTGGATTTACCAAGGCTTGGCCAACTGGGGCCGCGGCGCAGGCGTTGTAGGGGCACTATTTTTTGCTCGCCCCGGCCTGCGCCTCGCGTGATTTATACGCCGCCTCCTGTGATTTACACACCACCTCCCGTGGTGTATGCCCCAGCGCCCGTGGTGTATCAGCCGGTGGTGTATGCCCAGCCGGTGTATCGCGTTCCCCCCGGTCATTGGAAGAAATGGCACAAGCATGGCTACAAATGTGGCTATGCGCAAGGCTATCGCCATGGGCGCTATGACGATTGAGTGGGGGGCAGCCGGCCGATGCTGACTAAGCAGCCAAGGCTTCTGGGTGAGGCTGATGCTCTAGGCGCGCCTGGACGAAGCGCTGGAATGCATGGGCGCTTTTCTCGGGCTCGACCAGCAGGTTCATGTGGCCGCAGCGCAGCTCGACAAATTGAGCTTGCGTGATCTCGGCCACGGTGCGCTGGTCGCGTGGCAGCACCACGGGGTCATACTTGCCACAGAGCACCAGCATGGGTGGCGGGCTGGCGCGGAGTTGGTCGAAAACATGGCGGACAACGGCGCCATCGAGCGGGTGCATGGCGCGAATGGTTGGGGGCGGTGTGCGCTCGAACAAGTTGCGCAGGTATTTGCCGACCAGATATTTCTCTTGTTCATTTCGGTAGCCCACCTGGGCCACTCCCCTTGACACCAACACGCGGCGCCCCCAGCGTGAGCCGGCGAGCATGTTTTTAGAGGCGGCGGCGGTGAGTTTGAAGCGCCCTTGGCTGATCATGGGTGTGCCAGCGAGCGTGAGGCTCAAGATGCGAGCAGGCGAAGCCACCCGCAGCGCCGCGCCCACCACCCCGCCCGCGCTCAAGCCCACCCAATGGCAGTGTTCAATGCCCAAATGCGTGAGGGCCGCTTGTGCGAAATACACCATGCGCTTGAGATCATCGCTGTAGGGCAGGCCCTGATTCGCGCCAACTGCGGGCGGGTCAAACATGACCACCCTGTGGTCGCGGGCCAAGAGCTTGGCAAAATCCAGCATGCATTCATGATCCGTCAATTGCGCGGGCCAGCAAGCCACCCAAGTTCCCCGCTCACCCAAGAGATGCGCGTGAAAATTTCCCTGTTCAGAGGTGATGCTGACTGTTTTCAAAATAGTGACTACAAGCGCGTGACGACTTGATAAGCCTGTATCACTATATTACTTTCAATGACTTGTCACTCGCGGATTTTCCCGAAGTGGGTATCCCCATTTTGGGGCAGCTTAGCGCCTGGCAGAAGGCAGGCGGATGTTGGCGGCCAAGCCGCCGGTGGAGGAGTTGTGCAGGCTGAAATGGCCACCCAAGCGCTGGATGGTTTTGTCCACGATGGCCAGCCCCAAGCCCGCGCCGGTGGCGGCGGTGCGAGCCACATCGCCGCGGAAGAAAGGCTTGGTGATGTGCTTCAAGGTTTCTTCGCTCACGCCGGGTCCATGGTCGCGCACTTTGAGCAGCACCCAGCCATCGCGCTCGCGGGCGGCGATGTCCAGGCGCGTCACACCAGTGCCCACCGTCTTGCCATATTTGCGGGCGTTTTCCACCAAATTGGCGATCACGCGCGTGAGCTCCACTTCATCGCCCATGACATGAAAGTCTGCGGGTAAATCGAGCTTGACGCGAAAATCTTCCGTCTGCTGCACGGCCAGCACGCAGGCTTCGATCACATCGTTCAGCGCAACGGGGCGCAGGTGTTGTTGGTCGGTGGGGCGGGCGTAATCGAGGAATTTATCAATGATGGCATCGAGCTGCTCTAGGTCGGCCACCATGTGCTCGCGTGCGGCATCGTCTGCCACACTCATCTCGGTTTCCAGCCGCAGGCGGGCCAGCGGTGTGCGCAGGTCATGCGAGATACCCGCGAGCATGACGGCGCGGTCTTGCTCTATTTTGGCGAGCTGGGCGGCAATGCGGTTAAAACCTGCATTGACCTCGCGGATTTCGCTGGTGACGGCATCTTCATTCAAGCGGCTTGCATCAAAATCGCCGTCTTTCACGCGGCCAGCGGCAAATGACAATGCTTTGAGGGGCTTGTTGATCAGCCTAGCAATCATCGCTGCGCCGGCCAGCGAGAGCAGGGCCGCAATGGAGAGCCACACCAGCCGTGCGCGTCCGGGCACCGGGGCGAGCTTGTTGATGTCGGTTTGCAGCCAAAACGCGCCCGTTTCTGAGCCACCACCATCAACCGTGAAGCCGACCCACAGGCCTTCTTCGCCATTGACCTTGCGCGCCAACGTGGCGCGCTCGCCTAGGCGCACGCGCAGATCCACCAGCACACGCTGCATCTGCGTATCGCCCGCAAAGCTTTCCACTTTGTCTGCCGCCGTGCGCGGCTGCACCTTCACGCCTTCAAGCTCAGCCAGTTGCTTGATGAGCGAGACGCGGGCAATCGCATCCGAATGCACCAGCGCCGCGCGCGAGAGATTGACGATGGAGGCAATTTGCTGCGCAGTTTGCGCGGCGCGCGGCTCAGATTCGAGCACGCGGAAGGTTTGCAGCCAAGCCACCACCGAGCCAATCAGCAGCATAGCGAGCAGAAAGAAGGTGCGCCAAAACAGGCTGAAGCGCATTTTGGCGATCGTGCCTTTGGGCCGCGCATCCAAAGGCGCGGGCATGGTCTCCAGCGGGCTTGGGCTCGTGGGCGCGGCCGTGCCGGCCATGCCTGAGGGCAGTTGTGAGCCAGGAGCGCCAAAATGAGGGCCATCGCTGCCGCCCGTCGGCATGCCGCTGCCGCCGATGACGTGATTGCCGGGGGTGCTCATGGAGGCAGTGTAGTCTGAAGTCTGAAAAAACGCCCGTCATCTCTGGCGGGCGCTCGTCATCAAGGTGTCGGAATGCAAGTGGCGGGTCAGCTCTTGCCATCCGGCACGAACACATAGCCCACGCCCCAGACGGTTTGGATGTAACGCGGCTGCGCCACATCGTTTTCCACCATTTTGCGCAGGCGAGAGATTTGCACGTCCAAGCTGCGGTCGAAGGGCTCAAACTCGCGGCCACGCGCCAATTGCGCCAGTTTCTCGCGTGACAGCGGCTGGCGCGGGTGGCGCACCAAAGCTTTGAGCATGGCAAATTCACCGGTGGTGAGCGCGATTTCTTCACCGTTTTTCTTCAGTGTGCGCTGGCCCAAGTCAAAATCAAAGGGGCCGAAATTGACCATTTCGCTGTCGGCAGAAGGCGCACCGGGCGCTTCTTGCGCCGGACGGCGACGCAAGACGGCATGAATGCGAGCCAGCAGCTCGCGCGGGTTGAACGGCTTGCCCAAGTAATCGTCAGCGCCCACTTCCAGGCCCACGATGCGGTCCACATCTTCGCCTTTGGCCGTCAGCATGATGATGGGGGTGCGGTCACCGTCGGCGCGCAGGCGGCGGCAGATCGATAGGCCGTCTTCACCGGGCAGCATCAGATCGAGCACGATCAGGTTGATGGGCTCGCGGATCATGGCGCGGGACAGCGCCTTGCCGTCTTCGGCCACGATCACCTCAAAGCCCTCTTGCGTCAAATAGCGGCGCAGCAGGTCGCGGATGCGGGCATCGTCATCGACCACCATCACGCGGTCTGCAGATCTCACGGCTTGATTCATAAAAGCTCCTTGCGGTTAAATCGTCGGTTGAATGACAAAAGAATTTCAAATCAAGGGCAAAAACAGGCGTTTGAGGTGCTTGATTTGTAACTTTTGCGGAATGTACACGTGTTTTTTGGAAAAATCTCGTGAAAACTGCTCGTTTTCATGGTTTCGTTACAAGTTTTGCTGCTTTGTGCCAGAAAAATCACTGTTTTATGGGGTGTGTGCGTTTCTGGCTGCGTCTGCGTAACGCTGTGAGCAGACGTTATTGGGGTTCAATTTGCTTCACCCACCCCGTTTTCTGCTCTAGGATGCTCCCATGAAACCTCTGATTTCCTCCGTCCGTACCCGCTTCACTCTTTTTTTGATAGCACTCTACGCAATTTTTATGCCGGCGAGTAGCCTATTTGCCCAAAATATTCGTATGGAAACACCGCAAAACCTCGTCTCCCTCCAAGCCCAAGGCAGCCTCGAAGTGCAGCAAGATTGGCTCAGCATCAGCATGAACACCACGCGCGATGGCGCAGACGCAGCCACCGTGCAAACCCAGCTCAAGACGGCGCTCGATGCTGCCCTGCTGGAGGCGAAAAAAGTCGCCCAACCCGGCCAACTCGATGTGCGCACGGGCAGTTTCAACATGTATCCCCGCTACGGGCGCGACGGCAAGATCAATGGTTGGCAAGGCTCCACTGAGCTGATTTTGGAAGGCAAAGACATCACCCGCATCAGCACACTGGCCGGAAAGATCACGACGCTGACTTTGGGCCATGTGGCGTTCAGCCTCTCCCGCGAAGCGCGCGCCCGCGTGGAGGCGGAGGTGACGGCTCAGGCCATTGAGCGCTTCAAGGCCAAAGCGCAAGACATCAGCAAGGGGTTCGGATTCACGGGCTACGCGATTCGCGAAGTGAGCGTCAATGCCAACGACCAAGGCTTTGTGGGCCGCCCGCGCATGATGGCCATGGAGGCCAAGATGAGCTCTGCCGCCGAAGCACCCGTGCCGGTGGAAGCGGGGCGCAGCAGCGTGGTGGTCACGGTCTCGGGCTCGGTGCAGATGAAGTGACCCAGCGCATTCTGAGGGCCTGTTCGGAGGTGTTTTTTAGGAAAAATCGGCTTCACGACGGCATCAAATATGGATGAAGCGCTATGTTTTTAATAGTGTTCTGATTCCAATGTCGCCTCCATCCATGACGAAATACTGTGGGCTGCTGGCTAAAATCGCTTGCAAAAAATGGCGCGGTGACTGAATGTGGATGCGCATCGCTTCACTGGCGGCAGAGCCGTCTCCTGCCACGATGGCATCCACAATCACCCGATGATGGTCAATCGCAATTTGGTTGCTGCCCAGCTCGGGAATGGCCAAATGCCGGATGCGGTTCATGCCAGTGCGCGCTTGGCGCAGAGCGGGCCAAGCATGCGGGTGGCCGGCCAAGCAAAGGATTTGGTGATGGAAGGCTTCGTCGCTGGCCAAATGCGTGGCGTAGTCTTTTTGGGCGCTGGCGTTTTCTTGCGCTTTGAGTATTTTTTCGAGGGCTTGTCGCTGAGGCAGGGGCGCTCGGGTGGCCAATTCAGCGGCGCGGCATTCAATCATCTCGCGCACGAAAATCGCATCCATGATTTTTGCTGGGGACAGCCGTGCGACGAAGCTGCCTTTTTGCGGCGCAGATTCGAGCAGCCCTTCTGCCGCCAATTGCCGAAATGCTTCACGTACGGGCGCGCGGCTGATGCACATGCTGTCAGAGACGGCTTGCTCAGAGATGGCCAGGCCGGGCAGCAGCGTGCAATCCAAAATTGCGGTGCGAAGCGCTTCATAGGCATGGCGACCCATCTGACCGCGCTGATTCGCGCCTTCAGCGCTGGTTGCGGCACTGCTGGGTGCAAATTGCCACAAGGCTGAGATGTCTGGAAGCTGCGGGCGTGTGCGAGCCATATCGGGGCGAGGGTTTTGGAGAATGCAAAGTTTATACTAGAATACTAGAATAGGCACGTGAGCACGTCAAGTGCTTGATGCAGTTCAATATCTACGAGGAGACGCTTTCCATGAAAAACCATCCAAATCGCCGATTCGCCGGCATGAATATTGCGCGAAGTGCTATTCTTTTAGCAGCGTCTTTTAGCTTCTCCGGTACGGTACTCGCGCAATCGGATTACCCCAACAAGCCGATCAAAATTCTCGTGCCCTTCCCACCAGGCGGCACGAGCGATGTGATGGGGCGCATGATGGCTGAGCCACTGTCGCGCGTGCTCAAGCAGCCGGTGACGGTGGAAAACGTGGGCGGTGGCGGCGGTGTGATCGGCACGGAGCGCGGCGTGAAAGCGGCAGCGGACGGCTACACCATCATCCAAACCGGCGTCGGGCAAAAC
>JBJTSL010000052.1:0-16402 GCA_046076625.1 Allobrachymonas sp. | reverse complement strand
CGGGCAACGGCGTACCAAGCATGAAGCTGGCGGACATGCAGCGCGGGCTGATGGCTGCGCTATCTTCGCTGTGAGCTGCACAAGTTCTCGAAACCATGAAAAAAGACCAGATTGAACCCTTTTTCGCCACACTCAAAGCCGCGAACCCGCAGCCCAATACCGAGTTGGAATACACCAGTGTGTTTGAGCTGCTCGCTGCCGTGCTGCTCTCCGCGCAGGCCACGGATGTGGGTGTGAACAAGGCGACGCGTAAGCTGTTTCCTGTGGCCAACACGCCGCAAGCCATCCTGAATCTTGGCTTGGCAGGTTTAGAAAACTATGTGAAAACCATTGGCCTGTATCGCAGCAAAGCCAAGCATTTGATGGAGACCTGCCGCATCTTGGTGGAGCGGCATGGTGGCATCGTGCCGCGCACCCGAGAGGCTCTGGAGGCCCTGCCAGGTGTGGGCCGCAAGACGGCGAATGTAGTGCTCAACGTGGCTTTTGGGCAACCGACGATGGCGGTAGACACTCACATCTTTCGCGTGAGCAACCGCACGGGGCTTGCACCGGGCAAAAATCCGCTGCAAGTGGAGATGCAGCTCATGAAGCGCGTTCCCGCTGAATACGCGGTGGATTCGCACCATTGGCTGATCTTGCATGGCCGCTATGTGTGCATGGCGCGCAAACCGCTGTGTTTCAAATGCGCTGTGAGCGACTATTGCAGTTTCAAACCGAAAACCATGCTTTGAAATGTGACTCGCGCACCATCGATACAGATTAACCCTAGGCCATCGCTGGCATGATTCATGCAACGATCAGGGTCTTAGTTTTCACCTTTCTAACCACCGGAGCTTTGCACCATGAACCGTCGCCTCAGCCTCTCATACACTCTCAAATCCATAGCAATCGGCGCAGCATTCATGCCGGCAATCAGCGCTTTTGCACAAGAAAAGGTCACTTTCGGCACAAACTGGTTTGCCCAGCCCGGCCATGGCGGTTTTTATCAGGCGGTGGTCGATGGCACGTACAAACGCTATGGCCTCGATGTCGAAATCATCCAAGGTGGCCCGCAGGTGAATAACCGTCCGCTGCTACCCACTGGCAAGCTGGATTTTTTGATGACCGGCAATCTGCTGCTCACTTTCGACAACATCAAAAACAAAGTGCCCACCACGGTCGTGGCAGCCATTTTCCAAAAAGACCCACAAGCGATTTTCGCGCATCCTGACCAAGGCTACCGCACCTTTGCTGATCTCACCAAAGCCAACCCGATCTTCATCAGCAAAGACGGGCAATTTTCTTTCTGGCAGTGGATGAAGGCCGAGCATGGCTTTAAAGACGACAACTTGAAGCCCTATGTGTTCAACGTTGGCCCTTTTTTGGCTGACAAGAAATCCGCGCAGCAGGGCTACTCCATCAGCGAGCCCCTCAGCATCAAAGCGCAAGCCGGCTTTGACCCGATGGTGTTTTTGCTGGCGGACAACGGCTTTTCCACCTACAGCACCACGATCGAAACACGCCAAGAGCTGGTGCGCACCAAGCCTGAGCTGGTGCAAAAGTTTGTGGATGCATCACTGATTGGTTGGAACAATTATTTGTATGGCGATAACAAGGCAGCCAATGAATTGCTCAAAAAAACCAATCCTAACCTTACCGACGCAGGCATCGCTGGCAGCATAGAACTGATGAAAAAGCTCGGCATTGTGGACAGCGGCGATGCGCTGCAAAACGGCATTGGCGCCATGAGCGCAGCCCGCATCAAAGATTTCCACGACAAGATGGTCAAAGCCGGGCTCTACAAAGCTGGTGAAGTGGACTTGAGCCAAGTAGCGACCACGCAGTTTGTCAACAAAAAAGTTGGCATGGATGTGAAGCAGCGCTTGGGTGGTAAGTAAAGCGGCAAGTCATTTTGCGCACCCTGATCGTTTATTGCCACCCGAATCCGCAGAGCTTCAGTGCCGCGCTTTATCAAACCGCACAAGAAGCTTTGCGCGGGCATGAGCTGCGTTGCATCGATCTCTACGACGAAGGCTTTGAGCCTGTACTCACTCTGCAAGAGCGGTTGGATTATTTGCCCAACCCCAACGCGATTGAAGTGAAGGTGCAATCGCATGTGGATGCGCTCAAGTGGTGCGAGCACATCGTCTTCGTTTTCCCAGTGTGGTTCTATGGGCCGCCGAGCATGCTCAAAGGCTGGCTGGAGCGCGTCTGGCTGCCCGGAGTGGCCTTCTTGCCGCCGCCGCGCAAGGGCGCCACGGCTGTGCCCGGCTTGCGCCATATCAAGCGGCTCACGGTGGTGACGCATGGCGGCGCGCCATGGTGGTGGCTCAAAGGCATGGGCGACCCGTGCAAAAAACTCTTCACGCGCAGCCTGCGTGCCATCATGGCCAAAAACTGCATCAGCACTTATTTACAACTGCACAATATGAACAATGTGAACCGCGATGATTGCGAAGCCTTCCTCGCCAAAGTGCGGCGCACACTGGAGAAAATGTGACATGAAAAGTGTGCTTAATGCGGCAGCGCGCCGCAAGATGGATCAGGTGAAAGAACAAATGGGCCCGCAAGCGCTGGAGCAAGCCGCGCAGGCGATTCGGCTGCGCTCGGAGGATGCGCCTGCTGGGCTGCCTGCCCAGCCGCTGGCGCTGCCCACTCTGGGCGATACGCCGCAAACCTCCGCTGGCCAACCTTTGGCAAATTACCTCGCGGCCAAGCGCGTCGGCGATTTGCTTTACTTGAGCGGCGTGATCGCCGTTGATCCCACAGCCAAGAAAGTGGTCACCAGTTACGACGACTTACCGCCGCATGCACGCGAGGCTTTGCGAAAGCTCGGATACGACACAGGCCAACTCAGCGTCGATATCTTTGAAGCCCCTATCGTGGCGCAAAGCTGGTTCGTGTTGGAGCGCATTCGCCAGATTGCCGCCGAGCATGGCGCACAGATGGGCGATGTGTTTAAGCTGGTTCAGTATTTCCGCGATTTGCGCCATTACCCAGCCTACAACCGTGTGCGCCATCTGTTTTGCCCCGCAGGCGTGGTGAGCACGGTGGTGGAGGTGTCACGCATGCTGCCTTCTGATGAAGTGCTGGTTGAGGTGGAGGCCACAGTTTCGTTGGTTTGAGGGAGCCGCTGACCCTTACAATATAGCCCCATGCAATTTCCCGGAAACCTCTTCGTCGTGGCCGCTCCCAGCGGGGCGGGCAAATCGAGTTTGGTCAAAGCGCTGATGGAGCTGGATTCGCATATTTTCCCCAGCGTCTCCCACACCACACGCGGCCCGCGCGGCCAAGAAAAGCATGGCCGGGAATATTATTTTGTGAGCGATGCGGAGTTTGATGCGCTGATTGCGCAAAACGCCTTCTTCGAATGGGCGCATGTGCATGGCAAGCGCTATGGCACTTCGCGCATGGCCATCGAATCCAAACTCGCCCAAGGCGACGATGTGATCCTGGAAATTGACTTCCAAGGCGCGTATCAAATCAAAAAGCTCTTCCCTGAAGCCGTGCTCATTTTCATCCTGCCGCCTTCGCTGGACGAGCTGCGAGCCCGCATCGAGCGGCGCGGCGAAGACACGACCGACAGCATTGAGCTGCGCATGCAAAACGCCCGCGATGAGATCGATCAGGCCCGCAATTTCGATTTCGTTATAATCAATGAGATATTTGAACGCGCGGTTTTCGACCTGAAAGCGATAGCGCACGCCCAGCGATTGAAGTTTGCAGCCCAGCGCCGCGCCAAAGCAGCCACCTTCCTCGCGCTCAATATTCACTGATTTTCCTTGAAAGCCTCGTGCTTTCATGCTTCTTTTGTTCTCTCGGAGTTTCCCTCATGGCCCGCATCACTGTTGAAGATTGCCTCAAACAAATCCCCAACCGCTTTGAACTTGTGCTCTCGGCCACGTACCGCGCACGCATGCTCAGCCAAGGCCATACTGCCAAGTTGGAGAGCAAGAACAAGCCCGCCGTCACCGCCCTGCGCGAAATCGCTGCCGGCAAAATCGGCACGGAAATGCTGAAAAAAGTGCCGGTCTGAGCTGATTGCCTGCTCGAATCCTGCATCTTTTTGCAGGATCGCACCCTAAAAAAGCGCCCACAAGGCGCTTTTTTCATTGGAGTTTCATACTCTTGATACTATCTAGGTTCAATGAGTGCAGTTGTCAAACCCACCCGCAAACCTGCCGCTGCGAAAAGCAAAGCGGCGGCCAATGCGGCTGCGGCCAGTTTTGCGGCGCTGGTGGAGAAACTCAGCTATTTGGATGCTGAGGGCATCGAGAGCGTGCGCAGGGCCTATCGTTTTGCAGACGAAGCTCACCTTGGTCAAATGCGCGCCAACGGTGAGCCCTACATCACCCACCCGATTGCCGTGGCCGCGCAGTGCGCTGAATGGAAGCTCGACGCGCAGGCCTTGCAAGCCGCCTTGATGCACGACACGCTGGAAGACTGCGGCATCAGCAAACCCGAGGTGATCGAGAAGTTTGGCGCGAATGTGGCTGAGCTGGTCGATGGCCTCACCAAACTTGACAAGCTCGAATTCAACACCCGCGAGGAAAACCAAGCCGAGAGCTTTCGCAAAATGCTGCTCGCGATGGCGCGTGATGTTCGCGTGATTCTCATCAAACTCGCCGACCGCAGCCACAACATGCGCACCATGCGCGACATGCCGCGCAGCAAGTGGGCTCGTATCTCGCGCGAAACCTTGGACATTTACGCCCCGATTGCACACCGCCTGGGCCTGAATCAAACCTACCGCGAGCTGCAAGAGTTGTGCTTTGCGCATTTGCATCCTTGGCGCCATGCAACGCTATCACGCGCGGTGCAAAAGGCGCGCAGCCGCCGCCGCGACCTCATCCAAAAAGTGCAACGCGATGTTCAGGCCAGTTTTGACCAAGCCTGCGTGGACATCACACTCTCAGGCCGTGAAAAAACGCTGTACTCAATCTACCGCAAGATGGACACCAAGCACCTGTCCTTTGCCAATGTGACCGACATGTATGGCTTTCGCGTGATCGTGCCTGACACCATCTCGTGCTACACCGCTTTGGGCGTTCTGCACCAGCTGTACAAGCCCGTGCCGGGCAAGTTCAAGGACCACATCGCCATTCCCAAGATCAATGGCTACCAAAGCTTGCACACCACTGTCGTGGGCCCAGCAGGCGTGAATGTGGAATTTCAAATGCGCACGGAAGCCATGCATCTGGTGGCTGAAAGCGGCATTGCGGCTCATTGGCTCTACAAGACCCAAGAGCAAAGTGAGCTTGATGGCCTGCCCCAATCGGCGCAGAAAGAATCTGAGCGCTTGGGTGCGCAATGGCTGCAATCGCTGCTGGATATCAACAACGAAAACCGTGAGGCGGGTGAGTTCTGGGAGCATGTCAAGCTCGATCTGTTTCCCGATGCCGTCTACGTGTTCACCCCGCGCAGCGAGATCATGGCCATGCCGCGCGGCGCAACCGTGGTGGATTTTGCCTATGCGGTACACACCGATGTCGGCGACCACACCATGGGTGCCAAAGTCAATGGCGAGCAAGTGCCGCTGCGCACCGAGCTGAAAAACGGCGATGTGATTGAAGTGATCACCGCGCCATTTTCCAAACCCAACCCGGCTTGGCTGGGCTTTGTGCGCACCGCGCGGGCACGCAGCAAAATCCGTCACCATCTCAAAACGCTCTCCCAGCATGAATCTCAGGATTTGGGCGATAAGCTGCTCTTGCAGGCCTTGCGCGCCGAGGGCATTGATGCCCTGCCCCAGGCCAGTGAAGACGATCTATGGGGCAAGCTGCTGCATTTTTCTGGCAACAAAACCCGCAGTGAAATGCTCACCGACATCGGCCTGGGCAAGCGCGTGGCCTCGATTGTGGCCAAGCGCATCGTGGCGCTGCTGGTGGAGACCGGCAAAAAGCCAGACCAATTGTTGATGAGCAAGGAGCGTTTCACCGCTCACGAACAAATCTCCCAAGGTGCCATCGTGCTTGACGGACGCGATGGCGGCACGGTGCAATACGCGCCCTGCTGCCAACCGATTCCCGGCGATGCCATCACCGGCTATTTGGGACGCGGCGAGGGGCTGCATATTCACCGCAGCGAGTGCAGCGTGGCCAAGAAGTTGCTGCAAAAAGACAAAGAGCGCTTCATTGCCGTGGAGTGGAGCGATGAGCCGCTGCGCCCTTTTGCCACGACTGTGATCGTCACCGTGCAAAGCGGCAAGGGCGTGCTGGCCAAAGTGGCAGCAGCACTAGCCAGCGCCGAGGCCGATATCAAGCAAGTCGATCTCGGGCGCGACAGCGAGGTGGGCGCACCGACTGCCGATCTGCGCTTCTCGATTGACCTGCGCGACACGCAGCATCTCGATGCCGTGCTACGCACCCTCGCTCGCACGCCGCGCGTGAACAAGGCGTGGCGGATTTCTAGCTGACGGCAACTGCGCAGGAACAGGCCGCGAGTCGCTTCACTTGCCTGCTTTGAACTGCGCAATCGCTTTGGCCAAGTCCGCGTACTCCTCGCATGTTTTGTTGCCGCAGATTTTTTCGAGTTCCGCGAGGTGCTTTTCAGCTTCGGCGGTCTTTTTGTCCATCAAATAGGCCTCGCCAATATACTCGTGCGCGCCTTTGTGTTTCGGGTCGAGCTGCAAAGCGGTTTTGTAGTGCTCAAAGGCTTTGGCCAGATCGGGCTTGGCTTGCTTGCGGTAGCTGTAGGCCAGCAAATTGTGCGCATCGGCATTTTTCGGTTCATCGCGTACGGCGATACGCAGCTCGGCAATGGCAGGCTGCCATTTACTGGCTTTGATCGCGTCCCGGGCGTTTTGCATGCGCTCACTGACCGTGGGTTGCGCAGTTGAGGGCGTGTCTGCGGCTTGAGCGGCTTGGAAAGCGGTGGCGCCTAATACAAGCAAAACGGCTGCAATGCTGGTGTGGGTGATGGATTTCATGGGTTGCTCCGAAAAGTGGAAGATAGGAGTGATCTACGCTGGATGAGTTCATCTCGGATGCAGGCTCATGCACTCTTAGGTCACGGGAGTCAATTTAGCCACGGAAAGTGCCAACCATTTCACACCATGGCGGCCAAACTGCACTTGGGCACGCGCATCTTCGCCTTGACCTTCAATGGCCAGCACCTTGCCTTCGCCGAATTTGTTGTGAAACACCTGCATCCCAGTTTGGATGACCAAGCCGCTAGCTGAGGGCACAGATTCTTCTTTTTTGGACAAAAAAGGGCGTTCCCCCGGCATGAAACCGGCGTTGGATGCTACGGAATGAGGAGCAATCCAGTTACCCCCGCCTGCACGCCAAGCATTCGCGCCGCCATAGCCAGCCGCATAGCCGGGCTGGAAGCCGCTGCCAAAGCCGGCGTTGCGCGGGCTCAGCCACTTGAGCGCGTCTTCGGGCAGTTCGTCAAAGAACCTACTCTTGATGTTGTAATTCGTGCGGCCATGCAGCATGCGGGTTTGCGCAAAGCTCAAGTACAGGCGGGCTCGAGCGCGGGTGATCGCCACATACATAAGGCGGCGCTCCTCTTCCAAACCTTCGTGGCTGGCCAGCGAATTCTCATGTGGAAACAATCCCTCCTCCAGCCCGGTGATGAACACCGCATCAAACTCCAAGCCCTTGGCGGAATGCACCGTCATCATCTGCACGGCTTCTTTGCCGGCTTGGGCTTGGTTATCACCCGACTCCAAGGCAGCATGCGTGAGGAATGCAACCAGCGGCGAGAGGGTTTCGCCCGTTTCCGCGTCGGGTGCAGGCAACTCATTTGCTATAGATTCAGTAGCACTCTGCGCATATTGAATGCCGGCGAACCGGCTATTTTGCTCAGAATTGAGGCCTTGACTGACTGGGGATTGCGTCAAACCCGCGGCTAACTCGTCCACCGGGAGTGCGATTGCATCGCGGCCAAAGCCTTCCTGCGTCACAAAGCTTTCTGCCGCGCTGACCAATTCTTCCAAGTTTTCAATGCGGTCTGCGCCTTCTTTGTCGCTTTTGTAGTGCTCGATCAGGCCGCTGTGTTGCAGCACCAGCTCAATGATCTCTCGCAGCGTCAATCCCGCCGTTTGCTCACGCAGCACATCCATCTTGGCCACAAAGGCCCCCAGCGATGCCCCCGCCTTGCCAGTGACCACGCTCACCGCATCATGCAGCGAGCAGCCCGAGGCACGCGCTGCATCTTGCAATTGCTCGATGCTGCGCGCTCCAATGCCGCGCGGCGGAAAGTTACACACGCGCAGAAAGCTGGTGTCGTCGTGCGGATTCTCCAAAAGCCGCAGATAGGCCAGGGCATGCTTGACCTCAGCCCGCTCAAAGAAGCGCAAACCGCCGTACACGCGATACGGAATGCCCGCGTTGAACAGCGAGGTCTCAATCACGCGGCTTTGCGCATTGCTGCGGTAAAGAATAGCGATTTCCGAGTGTTTGAGCCCGGCCTGCGCCCCTTGGTCACGCAGCAAATGCCGCACCTCCTCAATCAGCCATTGCGCCTCGCCAAAATCACTGCTGCTCTCCTGCACGCGCACGGGCTCACCCACGCCTTGGCTGGTACGCAAGTTTTTCCCCAAGCGCTTGCTGTTGTGGCCAATCAAATGGTTCGCGCTGTTCAAAATATGCGCGTAGCTGCGGTAGTTTTCCTCCAGCTTGATCTGATTTTGCACAGCAAATTCGCGCACAAAATCGGCCATGTTGCCCACACGCGCACCACGAAAGGCGTAGATGCTCTGGTCGTCATCGCCCACGGCAAACACGCTGCCCACGTGAGCGTAGTTGCTGCCAATGTGGTAGCTTCCCGCCTTGGGCCGCTCCGGGCTCCAGCCCGAAAACATTTTGAGCCAAGCATATTGCAGCTTGTTCGTGTCCTGAAACTCATCCACCAAAACATGGCGAAAACGCCGCGCGTAATGCTCGCGCACTGCGGGTTGATCGCGCAATAGCTCATAAGAGCGCAGCATCAGCTCCCCAAAATCCACCACGCCCTCGCGCTGGCATTGCTCTTCATATAGCGCATAAAACTCCGCCTTTTTACGCGTTTCATCATCACGCACCTGCACATCCGAAGGCCGCATTCCATCTTCCTTGCAGCCACTGATGAAATACTGCAGCTGCTTGGGTGGAAAGCGCTCTTCATCGACATTGAACTGCTTCATCAAGCGCTTGATGGCCGAGAGCTGATCCTGCGTGTCCAAAATCTGGAAGCTTTGCGGCAAATTCGCCAATTTGGAATGCGCTCGCAAAAAGCGATTGCACAGCCCGTGAAACGTACCAATCCACATGCCGCGCACATTCACCGGCAACATGCTGGACAGCCGGGTGAGCATCTCCTTGGCCGCCTTGTTGGTGAATGTCACTGCCATCACACCTCCAGGCGAAATCTGCCCGGTTTGCATGAGCCAAGCAATCCGCGTGGTCAGCACACGCGTCTTGCCAGAGCCTGCGCCGGCAAGGATCAGGGCGTGCTCGTTCGGTAGAGTAACCGCAGCCAACTGCTCGCAGTTGAGGTTTTGCAGCAAAGGCAGGGGGTGCGCAGCATCAGGGCGCACTTCATCGGGGGATTCAAACAGCATGCCCTGATTGTCTCTGGTTTGCCGCCCATCCCCGCTCTCATCACTGGCGCGGCGAAAAAATCAGCGCAGCTTAGACAAGCGATCCTTGGCTGCCACTGCAGCCTCCGACTGCGGATACACCTTCATCAAGTCTTCCAAAGTTTTGCGGGCGGCTCGGTTGTCTTTGAGCTCAATTTGGCTGTTGGCGAGACCCAGCGCCGCTTCGGGCGCTTTGGGGTGATCGGGCGCGGCAGCGATCAAGTTTCGAAAGTGAAGTACGGCTTCCTTGTAATCCTTGGTGGCGTATTCGGCATTGCCAAGCCAAAACAAGGCAGACGGGTTGTAGCCGCTTTGTGGATAGCGCTTGATGAAATCGGCAAACGAGTTGGCTGCAGCGGCGTAATCTGGCTTGCGAAACAGGGCGAAGGCGTTGTCGTAGTCGCGTTTTTCCGCGGGCTCGGCGCTGAACTCACGGCCATCCAAACTCACTTTCACCGGCTCAAAGCGGCGCACGCGCTCGTCGATGCCTTGGGCCATGTCTTTTTGGCGGCGCTGCACCTCGGCCACATCGCGGGCGAGCTGCTCGTCTTGCCCGCGCAGGCGGGCCAGCTCGGTGCGCAGGGCCTCGATTTGGTTTTGCAGATCGAGCAGGCTGCGGCGCAGCAGGGCGTTGCTTTCCTCAGCGGCTTTGAGCTGGGCATCTTGGGAGCGCTTGAGTTCGGCATTCTGCGCATCGGCAGCTTGGCGGTTTTGATCAACACGGCCACGCAGATCCAAAATCGCTTTGCGTGCCTCTTCGTCGTCAAACAAGCCTGCATAGGCTGATTGAAAGGTCGAAAACAACAACAAAACAGCGATTCCCCGGCATAGAATCTTCGTAGAGTGCTTCCAAATTGATAGCATATGTGGAGTCATAGCCTGTGATTATGAGGTGGCGGTGCGCAGCCAGTCAACGGTAGGCAAGTTCAGCCCGACGATTCTTGGCAAAGGCCTCTTCTGTGAGCGCTGCATCTGCGGGCTTTTCCTCCCCGAAGCTCACCGCTTCGAGCTGTGCATCGGTCACCCCCAGCAAGCCAAGCGCCCGGCGTACCGCTTCCGCACGCTTTTGGCCCAGCGCGAGGTTGTATTCACGGCCTCCGCGCTCATCGGTGTGGCCTTCGATGTTGAGTTTGCGGGTTTTGTTGGCCGAAAGAAAGCGTGCATGGGCATCAATCGCGCTTTGGTATTCAGGTTTGATAACGAAGCTGTCATAGTCAAACAAAATCACCTTGGCGACGCCAGCCGGGCCAGCGGCGTCAGCGCCCAAAGTACCCACCGCAACGGGCTCCACCGCGCGCTGGCTCACGCCGGTTTGCGTGCCGCTGGGCGATGTGGACGCAACGGTCACTGGCGGGCTCACAGGTACCGCTTTGGCATCGCTAACCGGCGGCTCGTCTAGTTTGACGCTGGAGCCACAGGCCGCTAGGGTGAAGACTGCGGCTGCAGCCAAGAGGGCTGAGGCCATGCGTGTTCGTAGATTCATCTGAAGCTCCTTAAAAATCATCATTCATCATTGGGCAAAAGTCATTTGCCCCATTGAGGCTCGCGAATATCGCCACCCTGGGAAGCCAAGCGCGCTTTGATGCGTCCGTCCAGCGTGGTCGTCATCAAGGCCTCGCGACCGGCTTGGCGCGTGGCATACAAAATCACTTTGCTGTTGGGCGCAAAGCTGGGGCGCTCGTCGGCGCTGGTGTCAGTCAGCGCGGTGGCCACTGAGCCACCCAGCTCCATCACATGCAACTTGAATTCCCCTGCCACGCGAGAGATATAGGCCAAGCGTTTGCCATCGGGACTCACGGCGGGGGAGATGTTGTAGTTGCCGGTGAAGCTCACACGCTCCGCGCGGCCAGCGCTTTCGCCGCCCGCAGGCATGCGATAAATTTGCGGAGCACCACCGCGGTCGCTCACAAAATAAATGCTTTTGCCGTCGGGCGAATACACAGGCTCAGTGTCAATGCCACTGGACTGCGACAGGCGGCGCGGCTCCGAGCTGCTTGCGCTGTCCAACGCATAAAGTTGCGAGTTGCCATCGCGACTCAAAGTAATGGCGAGGGTTTTGCCATCGGGCGACCAAGCCGGTGCGCTGTTCGAGCCCATGAAATTAGCCAGCAGGCGGCGTTTGCCCGAGCTCACTTCGTGCACATACACCACGGGTTTACGTGATTCAAACGACACATAAGCCAGCTGAGCCCCATTGGGCGACCAACTCGCTGAAATGATGGGCTCCGGAGAAGTCAAGGCGCTTTGCGCTCCTTCGCCATCGGAATCTGCAATCCATAAATTATGGCGCTGAGCATTGCCTTGACCCAGCTTGGTGACATACGCGATACGACTGGAGAAAAAGCCTTTTTCTGCGGTGAGTTTTTCATAAATGAAGTCGGCAATTCGGTGCGCGGCCAGGCGCAAATCACCCACCGGCACGGCATAGCTCTGAGCGCCCAAATCTTGGCCACGTACGACATCCCAGAGGCGAAAGCGCACATCGTAGCGGCCATCGGCCAAGCGCGTGGCGCTGCCCACGACCAAATGGTCTGCTGTCTTTTGCCGCCACGGACTCATCTCCGGGCGGCTCAACTCATCCAGGGCACTCCCGGTCGTGTCGATTGACTTGAACTGCCCGCTGCGCTCCAAATCAGCCATCACAATCGCGCCAATCTTTTGCGGCGCGGACTCTTCACCGCGAAACGCGGCCACAGCAATCGGCAGTTGCGTCACGCCCACACCGGAAATCTCCACTCGAAACTGCGCCAGCGCCGCCAAAGGACTGGCGCAGGCCATCAACAGGCCGTTTTGGAGACTGATACGACGGGAAAACTTGGGCTGAACATTCATACAAAAGGGCAATTGTGAACTGAGACGATAATCCTACCGCATGAGTTCCTCACTTCCCCTCCCATAAACACAGTATTTCGTTTCATGGTGCTACGGCCTGAAACCATTGCTACCAATACATGAGCACTGCACCCGAGTTATCCCAGCAAGAAGGCAGCCAGCCTGCCAGCCCAGCGCCTCATTCACGCGCCCAACTGGTCGATTTGCTGCGCCGCTTGCAAGCCTATGCGGGGGGGTCGGGCAAGTATTTGCTGCTGATTGCGGCGTCTATCATCGCCACGGCCATCACTGAGCCCCTGATTCCGGCCATGATGAAACCGTTACTTGACCGCGGCTTTGGGGCAGATCGCATTGCTCTGTGGGTCGTACCGGCGGCCCTGATTGGCGTGTTTGCGCTGCGCGGGCTGTCTTCGTTTTTGGCCAAGTACGCCACGGCAGCTCTGGCCTATCAGGTGGTGGAGCGATTAGCAAGTGCGCAGTTTGCCAATTTGCATCGTGCCCATCCGAGTCTGTATGCCAGGCAAACGGCCAGCAGTCTGGTCAATACCATGGTGTATGAGGTACAAACCGGTGCCACGCTGATGACCGGGGCGCTATTGGGTCTGGCCAAGGATGTGATGGCCGTTCTGGCTTTGCTAGCCTATTTGCTGTATTTGAATTGGCAGCTGACCTTGATTGCTTTGTCCGTCGGCCCAGCGATGGCTTGGGTGATTCGCAGCTTGTCCAAGCGCCTGCACCGCCTGACCAAACAAAGCCAAACCGCCACCGATGAGCTGGCCTACGTGGTGGAAGAAAACGTGCTGGCTTGGCGCACTGTGCGCTTACACGCGGCGCAGGCCTCGCAACACCATCGCTTTTCCGATCTGGCTCATCAATTGCGCCGCTTGGCGGTGAAATCCACCATTGCCACAGCATCCATCATGCCAATCACACAGGTGCTTGCAGCGGTGGCTTTATCAGCCGTGATTTGCGCGGCGCTTTGGCAAAGCGCGAGTACAGGAGCCACTGTTGGCGGCTTCGTCGCCTTTGTCACGGCCATGCTGATGCTGATTGGCCCGCTGCGCGGCCTCTCGGAAGCCGCTGGGCCGCTCACACGCGGCATGGCAGCCCTAGAGCGTGGGCTGGATTTGATGCGGGACACGCCGAAGGAGCAAGGTGGCAACCATCACCCAACTCCAGGGCAGCTGCTAGACATTGAATTTCAGGGCGTGAGCCTGCGCTATCCCAGCGCAGAGACGACAGCAATCAATCAATTGAGCCTACACCTTCGAGCAGGCCGCACCATTGCTTTGGTTGGCAGCTCTGGCTCAGGCAAGACCAGCTTGGTCAATCTGTTGCCGCGCTTTGTCGATGCCAGCCAAGGACAGGTATTGCTGGGCGGCGTGGATGTGCGGCATTGGGATGTGAATGCTTTGCGGGAACAGTTCTCGTTCGTCAGCCAAGATGTGGTGATGTTCAGCGACACGGTAGCTGGCAATGTAGCTTTGGGCGACACACTGGATGAGCCCCGCATCATGCAGGCTCTGCAAGCAGCGCATCTGGCCGATTTTGTCAGTAGCTTGCCCCAAGGCATGCACACGCCTGTGGGCCACAACGCCAACACCTTCAGCGGCGGCCAACGCCAGCGCCTGGCCATTGCACGCGCACTCTACAAGAATGCACCCATTGTGGTCTTGGATGAAGCCACTTCGGCTCTTGACACCGAATCCGAGCTCGCCGTAAAGAACGCGCTGGCCACACTCACAGCCGGGCGCACCACCCTAGTAATTGCGCACCGCCTGTCCACCATTGAACATGCTGATGAAATCATCGTGATGCACCATGGCCAAATGATCGAGCGTGGCACGCACGCCGACTTGCTGGCCTTACAAGGTCATTACGCCAGACTGCATCAGCTGGGCACACTCAACCAGTGAAATCATTCCTCTGCAACCCAAGGTAGCAGCAGAGTAAATTCTGAACCGACACCCACCGTGCTCTTCACGTGCACACTACCACCGTGCGCCCGTGCAGCACGGTCCACGATCGCCAGTCCCAATCCCGTGCCAGGAATGGTATTGGCGTTCGAGGCGCGATGGAAGCTTTGAAACAAGTGGGGAACCTCTTCGGCTGGAATGCCCATGCCTTGATCACGCACAGAAATTGCTAGCTTACAACCCGATGTTTCAAGCCGCTGGCTCGCCACCACTGCCACTTGCGTGCCCTCGGGTGAGTACTTGCAGGCATTGGTGATCAGGTTCATCACCATTTGACCCAGCAGCATTTCGTCAAGCTGCAGGCGTGTTTGAGCGGTCACAGGCGATTCCAAATAGATGGACACCGCGTGTCGTCGATGCTGCACCACGCGCGTTTCATGCAGCAGGCCTTGCAAGCGTGTGAGCACCTGCATTGGCTTGGGTGAGAACGCGGTATTGCCCGCATCCATGCGGCCAAATGCGAGAAAGCTTTCCATCATGCCCTGCATGCGCTGCACCGCACGCTGGATGTCGGCCAACGCATCAGCACGCTCCTCCACAGAGCGGCGGTCGCTGTAGTGCTGCAAAAGTTCCGAACTGGTTTGAATCGTGGCCAAGGGTGTGCGAAACTCATGCGAGGCCATGGACACGAAGCGGGTCTTAAGATCACCCAGCTCTCTTTCCTTGGCCAAAGACTGACGCATCTTGTCTTGCGACTCGCGCAACTCAGTGATGTCGGTAAGAAAAATCAGTACGCCCAAGCGCCCATCCCAGTCAAGCATGGAGCCATGCAACCGCACCCAACTCACCTTGCTATGTTCAGTCAATTTCGCGCTGGGCGGGGAGATGGTGCGCAGCACAACGGTACGATCTGGATCGCCTGCGATCATTTGTTTCCTGCGAGCCAGTGCAAGCGCTCGGTCATCGGGGTGGAGCAAATACACGGATTCCACATTCATCAACTGCTGTTCAGTCAGGCCAAAAAACCGCTGCGCAGCTGGATTGGAATAAACCACACCCCGATCCAAAATGAAAATAGCCCCTTGATCTGAATTGTCCACCAAGGAACGATAACGGGCTTGGGAGCGAAGCAAGGCCTCATTCATGCTGGCCAATTGCGAGGTGTCGCGCACACTGGCCACTGACGCTGCTTGCCCATTCAGCATCACAGACCGGCCCGTGATTTCCACAGTGACCAATGAGCCGTCTGCGCGAGGAAGCTGAGCTGGATAGACGTGATCGCGCCCCAAATGCATGTGCTTTTCAGCGAAATCCCAGTCTTTCTTTTGAAACAACCGGCTGGCACGCGTGCCAATCAATTCTTCGCGCTGCTTGCCGAGCATGCGGGTGAATGCATCGTTGCAATCGAAAATCATGCCCTCGCGGTAAAACACAATACCCTCCGTACCTGCCTGCACAAAGCGCTCGGTGCGTGACTCGCTCTCGCGTACGGCCTGTTGCGAGCGGTACTGGTCCGTCACATCGTCAATGAACACAAAGTTGCCTACGATCAAGCCATCGGCCTGCGCGTTGGGCACCAGATGTACCTCAATCCAATGCGCGGTCGCGAGACCTGCATCAATTTCACGCACATAGCGTGCAACCTCGCCTTGGATCACACGCAACGCATAGGGCTCAGCAAAAGCCCAGCCGTCCTCGCCAATGATGTGGCGAATATGCTGGCCACGCATGGCCTCCACCGTGGTGTGATAGGCCTTGGCATAGGCATGGTTGGCGTACACGCACCGGTTCTCAGTATCAAAGTAACCGACGATACCCCGCAAGTGATCGAGCAACAGAAGCAGTTGCTCAGCGCTTATGGCGTGATGCGTGGCATCTAGCTGGGCATGAGCCGGCATTGAGCTGGTTTTCGTTTGGTTTGGCAACTGCATGCGTTTCAGTCTAACATTGAGCCCAGTAAAAATCAGGAGTCATTCGCATGCATCGGATTTTGGTGGTAGATGATGAGGAGGGTATCCGCAAAAACATTGAGCGGCTGCTGACTTTGGAGGGCTACGAGGTCGCTACCGCCCCCAGCGGCCAACATGGCTTGGTGATTGCCCGCTCCATG
>JBJTSL010000051.1:0-3465 GCA_046076625.1 Allobrachymonas sp. | reverse complement strand
CGTTTTCCAGATGCACCGGGTCGGCAAGGTCGTGCCGCCCAAGCGCCACATCCTGCGCGACATTTCCCTGTCCTTCTTCCCCGGCGCCAAGATTGGCGTGCTCGGCCTGAATGGCTCAGGCAAATCCACCTTGCTCAAAATCATGGCGGGTGTGGACAAAGAGATTGAAGGCGAAGCGATTCCCATGCCTGGCATCAAGGTCGGTTATCTGCCGCAAGAGCCGCAGCTCGACCCTGAACACAATGTGCGACAAGCGGTCGAAAGCGGCATGGGCGCGGTGATGGCCGCCAAAGAGCGCTTGGAACAGGTCTATATTGAATACGGCGCAGAAGACGCGGATTTTGACAAACTCGCTGCTGAGCAGGCTGAGCTAGAAGCCATCATCGCTGCGGCGGGCGATGATACCGGCCATGCGCTCGAAATCGCGGCTGACGCGCTGCGCCTACCCGACTGGGAGGCCAAAATCAGCCACCTGTCTGGCGGCGAAAAGCGCCGCGTGGCGCTGTGCCAACTGCTGCTGTCCAAGCCTGACATGCTGCTGCTCGATGAGCCCACCAACCACTTGGACGCCGAAAGCGTGGATTGGCTGGAGCAATTCTTACAGCGCTTCCCCGGCACCGTGGTGGCCATCACCCACGATCGCTACTTCTTGGACAACGCCGCCGAGTGGATTTTGGAACTCGACCGCGGCCACGGTATTCCTTGGAAAGGCAACTACTCCACTTGGCTCGATCAAAAAACGGATCGCTTGGAGAAAGAGCAGAAGGGTGAGGAAGCCCGCGCCAAAGCCTTGAAGAAAGAATTGGAATGGGTGCGCCAGAACCCCAAAGGGCGGCAGGCCAAATCCAAGGCGCGTATCGCTCGCTTTGAAGAGTTGTCTAGTCAAGAGTACCAAAAGCGCAACGAAACCTCGGAGATTTTCATTCCAGTGGCCGAGCGCTTGGGCGACAACGTCATTGAATTTACTGGCGTCTCCAAGGCTTTTGGCGACCGTTTGCTGATCGACAACCTGAGCTTCAAAGTGCCTGCGGGCGCGATCGTGGGCATCATCGGCCCTAACGGTGCGGGTAAATCCACGCTGTTTCGCATGATTTCGGGCAAAGAGCAGCCCGATTCGGGCAGCGTGAACATCGGTCCCACGGTGAAAATGGCCTTTGTGGATCAAAGCCGCGAAAACCTGGCCGACGATAAAACCGTGTGGGAAGACATCTCGGGCGGCCTCGATATGCTGCAAATTGGCAAATTCACCGTGCCCAGCCGCGCCTATTGCGGCCGCTTCAACTTTTCCGGTGGCGACCAGCAAAAGCGCGTGGGCAACCTCTCTGGCGGTGAGCGCGGGCGCTTGCACCTGGCCAAAACGCTGATTGCGGGCGGCAATGTGCTCATGCTGGACGAGCCTTCCAACGATTTGGACGTGGAAACCCTGCGCGCCTTGGAAGATGCATTGCTCGAATTCGCCGGCTCGGTCATGGTCATCAGCCACGACCGCTGGTTTTTGGACCGCATTGCCACGCACATCCTAGCCTGTGAAGGCGATTCGCAGTGGGTGTTTTTTGATGGCAACTATCAGGAATACGAAGCCGACAAGAAGAAACGCCTGGGCGAGGAGGGCGCCAAGCCCAAACGCGTGCGTTACAAAGCGTTGGCTTAAGAGCATCACATTGGCGTAAGATAAAAGCACTCATCTTTACCGCATGGCAACAAAACCTCCTCGCCCGCTTGGTGTGATCGACGAGCCCTTTGGCGCTCGCGTGACCTTGCGCCAGTGTTTGGATGTGGCGATGGATCAAGCGCCCCCGATCATCGACAAGGTGATCGACGCGCTGGTGGGTAAAGACGACAAGCCCGTCAAGGGCATTGGCATGGTGCGGCCCAATTTCCCGCCGCCAGTGCAGGCCGTGGTCGCTTTACTGGCTGCACACAAAAAGCAGGCGAGCGAGACCTTTGTGGAGCGCTTGCGCTACTACACCTTTCGAGGTGTGGGCGCATCGGCGCAATCAGCCCAGCTCATGCGCTTTGAGGATTTGAAGCTGTTTGAGGAAGAAGATCTGGACGAAAGTATCGAAGTGGCCAGCGCGATGCAAGAGATCACCTTGCTCACAGATGAGGTGATGCCCACACTGGATGCGCTGATCAGCTCCTTACTGGGCTGGATCACCGTGCAGCCGCAGATCAATCCGCTGCGCCCTGAAATGTTTGCCCGCGCTTTGCGCGATTGCATCACCGAGCAGGTGGCTGATGTGGAGATTCGCGGAGCGATCATCGGGCATGCAGCCGCGCGTATGGGCGTGCTGCTGCGCAAGCTCTACACCGAGCTGTGCCAGTGGCTCAAGTCGTATGGGGTGGAAGAGGCCTCGGTTTCCCAGCCAGCCAACTTGCCCAATGTGGCCAAGGCCAATCCGGGCACGCTCAGCAATTCCATGGCTCGCACCTTGCTCACGCTGGATAAACTGCGTCGTTTGCTGTCTGGCGAGCTCGATGGCGAAACGCGTCGCTCGCAACATTTTTTGCACACGGTACCTGCTTCTGTAGTGGCTTTGCAAGACATGCGGCAAGTCGAAGCCATGGTGCAGCGCCTAGAGAAAAAAGCGGAGCAAGCCAAGACGGACCCGCAAGCTGATGCGAAGCGCAAAGCCGCGCAGGCGCGTATGGCGCTTAAAGATGGCCGTGAGTTGGGCAAGCAGTTGGGCGAAGAGGTGGTGCGCCTCATGCTTGATAACCTGATCCAAGACGATCGCTTGTTGCCCAAGGTGCGCGCGCAATTGCAGACGCTTGAACCGCTGCTGATGACGATTGCACAAGAAGATGGCCGCTTCTTCAGCGACAAGCAGCATGCGGCTCGACTGTTCTTGGACAGCGTGAGGAATCGGAGCTTGGGCTTCTCGCATGAGCGGGAGGAGGGCTATGAGCCTTTCCTGCAGTCGGTGGAGCAAAGCATCGCCATGGTGCAAACAAAAACCGAAGCGGGCGAGAGCGTTCCTTTAGCCTTTGGCGCGGTGATGGAACGCTTGATGGCCATTTGGGACAAGCTGGACGCCGAGGAAAATACGCGTCGGGAAGAAGCGGCCCGCGCGCTTCTGCATGCCGAACAGCGCAATACGTTAGCGCAGTACGTGGCGTAAGAGTTTCGTCAGCAGTCTCAGGGTATTGAAATTCCATCGATGGTGCTGGATTTCGTCTGCGGCTCTTGGGCACATGCGGTGGCCGAGAGCCAATTGCGTTGCACCGGTGGGCGCACCGACCCGGCAGGCTATCAAGGCTTGGTTGCTGAGCTGTTTTGGAGCGTGCAGCCTTCCTAGGCCAAGCGCAACCGCAAACGCTTGGTGCAGCTTATTCCTGGCATGCTCTCCAAGCTGCGCCAAGGTTTGGCCATCATTGAATTCCCACCTGAGCGCATCACTGATTTCTTTGCCGAGCTGATTGAATTGCATGAAGTGGCCTTGGAAGGCGGAAGGCAGCAAGCGG
>JBJTSL010000050.1:0-4387 GCA_046076625.1 Allobrachymonas sp. | reverse complement strand
CGTGGGAGCCAAGTGAACACGCTGTCCACTGTGACCGACTCGATACGGTCAGAGAAGCGTTTTTTTGCGGGATGATCGTCAAACTCCACATTGGCCTGGGTGTTGCGACCTCCTAGGCGCGTGAGCGGGGGAATGTTCAGGGTGGTGGGCTGATAGCCTTTGAATTGCAACCACGCCTGCGCTTGATCGCGATTTCGGATGCTGGACTCCATCGCTGCAGCCAACGTCTCAATCGCCCATTGATTACTCTGCTGATACTTCGTGCCCCACACATAGCTCACCATACTGTAAGGTTTGATGTGCATGGCTTTGGTGCGTGATTCATTCAGTAATGCAGCATGCAATTTCTCTTGCACCTCTTTTGTGGGGATCGCCCAAGCCGCTTCAAAGCGAAACAGATCATCCAAAAAGAATTCGCCGAAGCCTTGCCGATAGAGCGAAGCCTCAGCCGTACCGCAGGTGTTGAGCTTGTGCGCAACCAGCCAACGTCCGTCCGTTGCTTTGTAAGCAAAGCCCAGATGCGAATAACGCAATCCATACTTGCTCAAATCCTGCCCGGCCCGCGCGAGCACTACGACTTTCGCGCCGCTCTTAGCATGCTCAGCCTCTAATGCACGCCAAGTTTTCTCCGCAAGATTCATACCCTGGGTAATCATTTGGGGTGAAGGCGGTTTCGGCGCATCGCATGAGCGGCCAGCTTGCGCGTTGATCGTGATCGCTGCAAGCAAGGCAGCACAAATCATTTTCATGACTGGCCTCAGTAGGTGATACGTTCGTTGTGCAAGAGCGCTTTGCCCAGCTCATTGGGAATGAAAGCGATCGCTTCGCCAAGCGCGGAGAGCACCATGCCTGTACCGATCACGCTCACTGTGACCGACGCGCCGACGCCTACTGCGCTGGCCTTCACACCTTTGCCCAGAATTTCCACGCTCACACGAGCGCCATCGGATGCGCGCTCCAGCACATACACCGTGCCGCGTGCGGTGACTTCCACCACTTTCACGACGAAGACTGCTCCAGCGGTGGAGAGAATCACAGGCGCTGCCACGGACGCGCCTGCTGCTGTGCTGGCGCCCGCACCTGCCACGATCACGGAAGCCACAGGCAACGCGCTGAGTACGATGGACGCTTCACTCTGAGCATAAGATTTTGAAGAAAAACCCATACTCGCCGTCACAAATACTGCGCTGAGTGCTATAGAAAATGTAGTAACTACAGACACCACCGTAGATTTCAAAGAAAAAGCTTTCATCACTCGCTCCTGTTTCAGTTCGAGAACATCGATCAATTTTGTGGGCTAGCTCAGCACAGCGGCAGAGCTAGAAATTTGAAAATACGCTTACTGCGTTTCCATCTCGCGGCGTGCTTCGGCACGCGCTTGCAAACGTGCCTCAGCCAAATCAGCTTCATGCTTATCGCGCAAGGTCTTGGCCAATGTGAAGGTCGTGGTACTCAGGTACAGCCAGCTTACCAAGAGGAACGCCTTGTAGGTGTCGTTCACATTCATGCGCCACAACCCCCAGCCGGTGAGCGTCATGGCCACAAAAAAGGCCGTCCAGACCACCATACGCCACATCGGTGTATCGACTTTTTTGTATTGGTTATCACGGATGAACTTTGCCAAGAAGAAAGCCGTGGACAAGCAGAAGATATACCCCATGACCATGAACGCGCGATCCAAATCCTGCCCCGGCAGCCAAGCCAAGCCTGTGCCACAGAGAAAGACGGCAGTGCCAAATGAAATCCACACTTGCATTTGCCAAGCAGCAGTGTCGCGTTGAATGATGGGGTTACTCATAAAGACCTTCCAGTTGTTGAACATGTTGTTAGTGTCAACTCAAAATTCAAGCTTCCGGTTTTCACAGCACAAGTGCTTGAATTTGAGCGCCTCGGTAGCAAAGAATGATACTGGTTCTGATGATTTGGCCACAAAAAAACGACCCGGAGGTCGCTTTTTTTAGCAAAGACTGAAGATGAAAGGTTTATGCGCCTTTAGCAGCTGCCACTTGCGCAGCCACTTCAGCAGCAAAGTCGTCCACCTTCTTCTCAATGCCTTCGCCTACGACATAGAGCGTGAAGCTCTTCAGAGTTGTGTTGGCGCTCTTGAGATAGGCCGCCACAGTTTGCTTGCCGTCAGCGGCTTTCACAAACACTTGATTCAGCAGGCTGACGTCTTTGAGGTATTTCTGAACTGAGCCTTCGACCATTTTGGCGATGATGTCGGCAGGCTTGCCGGATTCTGCGGCTTTTTGCTCGGCAATTGAGCGCTCTTTAGCGATCAAGTCCGCTGGCACATCGGCGCTGGACAAAGCCACGGGCTTCATCGCCGCAATGTGCATCGCGACATCACGCGCGGCGGTCTCGTTGCCTTCAAACTCCACGGCCACGCCAATGCGCGTGCCATGCAGATAGGTGGTCACGCTCGAACCAGATGCAAAGCGCTTGAAGCGGCGAAAGCTCATGTTCTCGCCGATCTTGCCGATCAAGCCTTTGCGCACGTCTTCCAGTGTCGGGCCAAATCCATCTAAGCTGAATGCGGTGGCGCTGAGTGCTGCCACATCGGCTGGGTTGGCAGTAGCCACGGCTTTGGCGGCGGCATTGCACAGGCCCAGGAAGCTGTCGTTCTTGGTCACGAAGTCGGTTTCGCAATTGACTTCGATCATGCCGGCTGTGTTGCCGTCCACAAACGCAGCAACCACGCCTTCAGCCGTGATGCGGCTGGCGGCCTTGCCAGCTTTGTTGCCGAGCTTGACGCGCAGGATTTCTTCAGCCTTGGCCATGTCGCCAGCTGCTTCGGTCAGGGCTTTTTTGCACTCCATCATGGGCGCATCTGTCTTGCCGCGCAGTTCGGCAACCATGCTTGCGGTGATTGTCATATGTATTCCTTCTAGCTTGAGAGTTAACAACAAAAAGGGGCAACCCAGTGCCCCTTCATGCGGGGAAAGCTCGCTTTAAGCAGCAGCGCCTTCTTCGACTTCAACGAATTCGTCATCGCTCTGCACAGCCTTGACGACTTGCTCCACCGCATTGGCGCGGCCTTCGAGAATGGCGTCTGCCATGCCACGGGCGTAGAGCTGAACGGCCTTAGAGGAATCGTCGTTGCCAGGGATGACGTAGTCGATGCCTTCGGGAGAGTGGTTGGAGTCCACCACACCGATCACGGGAATACCCAGCTTACGCGCTTCTTGCACGGCAATCTTGTGGTAGCCCACGTCGATCAGGAAAATTGCGTCGGGCAAACCGTTCATCTCAGCTATGCCGCCGAAATCTTTTTGCAGTTTGTCCATCTCACGGGTGAAGGTGAGCTGCTCTTTTTTGCTCATGGCTTCCAGGCCGGCTTCTTGCTGGGCCTTCATGTCTTTGAGGCGCTTCAAGCTGCCCTTGACGGTTTTGAAGTTGGTCAGCAAACCACCGAGCCAGCGCTGGTTGATGTAGAACGCACCAGCACGCTCGGCTTCTTGTGCCACGATTTCCCGGGCGGTGCGCTTGGTACCCACCAGCAAAATATTGCCACGGTTAGAGGAGAGTTGGCGCGCGAATTTGAGCGCATCCTCGAACATCGGCAGCGATTTTTCGAGGTTGATGATGTGGATCTTGTTGCGGTGGCCGAAGATGAACGGTGCCATCTTGGGATTCCAGAAACGGGTCTGGTGGCCGAAATGGACGCCTGCGTCCAGCATGTCGCGCATGGAGATTGCCATGATAATTTTCCTGAAGGTTGGGTCTTGAATCCGGTCAGTTTCACGCAGCATGACTAAAAAGATATAGTCATCACATGACACCTTAGGGCGACTGGATTCGTGGATTTCTTGACCAAGGAATTTTAGCCAAGCCCATGATTATAGCATCGCATGAGATTTTTTATGCCCTTTCCCCTTGCTGACTTCCACGACATCGCAGCCGACATTCGCAGCGGGCGCAGCAGCGCAACTCAGCAAATGCAGCACAGCTGGGAGACGGCGCAATCTGCGGCCTGCCGGCACACCTTTCGCCGCTTGAATCCCAACGCTCTTGCGCAGGCGCAGCACGCCGATGCGGCATTGCCCTTGGCTGGGCTGGCCGTCTCGGTGAAAGATTTGTTTGATGTGGCCGGTGAAGTCTCAGCCAGCGGCAGCCAAGTGTTGGCAAGCAACCCGCCTGCGATGCAGGATTGCGCCGTGGTGGCGAGGCTCAAAGCAGCCGGCGGCGTGGTGATCGGGCGCACGCACATGGTGGAATTTGCCTTCTCGGGCATGGGCGTGAACCCGCACTTTGGCACGCCGGTGAACCCGCTGGCGCTCGCGGTGGACCCGGCCACACCACGTATTCCGGGTGGCTCCTCCAGCGGGGCAGCGGTATCTGTCGCCAGTGGCGCGGCCGTTGTGGGCTTGGGCTCGGATACGGGTGG
>JBJTSL010000049.1:0-13417 GCA_046076625.1 Allobrachymonas sp. | reverse complement strand
CTCAGTGCCGGCGGAAGAGCAAATCGTGCGATCAAGATGCGACGCACCCATCTTGTGAAAAAACCGCGCCGCCATGCCTTCAGCTTGCGCCAAGCCCATCGTGCCGGCATAGCTGTAAGGAACGATGGCTTGCGGATCTCGTGCAGCAATCACTTTCAATCGCGCGGCAATATCGCTTAAAGCTTCATCCCAAGAAACGCGCTCAAACTTCCCCTCGCCCTTCTTGCCCACCCGCCTCATCGGATAGCGCAAACGCTCAGGGTGATACGTGCGCTCGGAGTATTTGCTCACCTTGGCGCAGAGTGCTCCCGCAGTATGCGCATGCGCTGGGTTACCGCGCACTTTGATGGCAACGCCATCCTGCACTTCAGTGACAAAGCTACAGGTATCAGGGCAATCATGCGGGCATGCACCCACGACGTGAATAGGAATCGGGGCATCAGTCATACCATGAGTGTAGTCACAAGACAAGACAAGTGCAGTCGTCAGCCAGATGCATCGTTTGCAAGGGGAAACCCGTGGCTGAAAACCTGACACTTCGGTGCATCATTGCGCCTGTCAAATTCGAGTCAGAGTAGTCGCATGGATACACAGGTCAACAAAGTCAACAGACGTCACTTAAGTGTCGCTCTGATGGCAAGCCTTCTAGGCTGCATTGCTGGGTCAAACACTGCTTGGGCACAATCCGCCGAAGGCGTGAGCAAAACCAGTATCACAATTGGCCAAACCACGGCGCTCACGGGCGCAGCGGCCACTTTGGCTTTGCCTTTTCATCAAGGCGCACGCCTGTATTTCGAGCGCATCAACGCAGCAGGCGGCATCAACGGACGCACGATCAATTTGGTCAGCATGGATGATGCTGGCAATGCGGCAACCGCGAAAGCCAATGCGCAAAAGCTGATTCAATCCGGGGCATTTGCCTTGTTTGGCAGTTATGGGACAGCCGCCACCACAGCAGTTCATGAAGTCATCAAAGACAGCAGCACCATCGTCTTCGCGCCACAAACCTCCAGCGATGAGCTGCATGGCGCAAATTTCCCGTCGCTGTATTTCATTCGTCCCGGCGATAGCGAGCAAGGCATAGCCGTGATTCGCCATGCGGAGACCTTGGGCATGCGCAAGCTGGCCATCGTGCATGCAACTGATGCAGAAGCAGTTAGCTCAGCCGAAGCTGCCGAGCGAAGCATGAATGCTTTGGGTGCGAATTTATCCAGCAAGCGCCCCCTGGCGCAGCTTGATCAAGCCTTGGCATCCGCTCCGCAATCACTGCTCGTCATCGGTGATTCGCGCACCGCTGCCGCCACCATCAAATCGGCTCGCAGTAAAGGCTTTCGCGGTCCGATTTACGGGTTTACCGACACTGGCGAGAGCTTGCTGGCCGAGCAGCTCGGTCCCGCCGGTGCAGGCGTGGTGCTGGCTCGCGTCGTCCCCCGCTCAGACAATGCCAAAAGCGTGGTGGTACGAGAGTTGATTGCCGATGCGCAAGCCGCAAAACTTGGCAAACCCAATGTTTACATGCTCGAAGGCTACATTAGCGCCCGAGCTCTCACAGAAGCTCTGCGCAAAGCCGGCAAAGACCTCACGCAGCCCAAGCTGCGCAAAGCCATCGAAGGCATCACGGAATGGGACATGGGCGGTTTTCGCGTGAGCTTTGATGGTGGCAGAACCGGCTCGAAATTGGTGGAACTCAGTCTTATTGATTCATTGGGCAAGGTACGCGAGTAAGCAGGTCATCGACTGCCGTTGGGATCGACTAAAAAATAGAGCTCGATTGTTCTCAATGTAGGGTCTGACCTGCATAATGCTATTGCACAAATTTGGTGCGCATGAGGAACGACAATGATTTCACGCAGACAAACTTTGGTTGCCACATTCGCCGGCACATTGCCTTTTGGTAGCAGCTCACTTTGGGCGCAGTCAGACAACTTGGTTTTAGGGCAATCCGCGCCTTTGACTGGCCCCGCCGCGCAGCTGGGTATTCAATTTCGAGACGGCGCGAAGCTATATTTCGATCAAGTCAATGCCAAAGGTGGCAACAACGGCCGCACGATAGAGTTGCGTACGCTGGATGACGGATATGAGCCAGAGAAGACAGCTGAGAACACCAAAAAATTCTTGAGCGAGGGCGTATTCGCGTTGTTTGGCTACATTGGTACGCCCACCAGCGTCGCTGCGTTACCTTTAGCCACTGCCGCCAAAACGCCTTTTTTCGCACCGTTCACTGGCGCACAAGTGCTGCGCGAGCCGTTCAACCGCTACGCGTTTCATGTCAGAGCAAGCTATTTCGATGAGACTGCTGCTATCGTAAAACAGGCCGGTGCTGTCGGCATCAAAAAGTTCTCTGTGTTTTACCAAAACGATGCCTACGGCAAAGCCGGCTTGGAAGGTGTGGATCGCGCCTTGAAATCACTCAACCTGCCCATGACCTCTACTGGCACGGTCGAGCGCAATTCGGTGGATGTCAAGAAAGCGGTCGCCGACATTTTGGCCAAGCAACCCGAAACCATTGTGCAGATCAGCGCCTATAAATCCTGCGCGGCGTTTATACGAGAGGCTCGCAAAGCAGGCTTTGGTGGCACGTTCTATAACGTCTCTTTCGTAGGCACGCAGGCCTTGCTGACCGAGCTGGACAAAGACGCGCGCGGCGTGGTGGTCAGCCAAGTGATGCCTTTTCCCTACTCGCCCAACACCCCCATTGCCGCCGAATTCCTCGAAGCTTACAAGCTTGTAGCCACCAAGAATAAAGAGTTGAGCGTCAACTACTCCAGCATGGAAGGCTTTGTGGCAGCAAAAGTCTTCGCCGAAGGATTACGTCGCGCGGGTCGCAACGCCACCCGCGAATCGTTCATCACCGCTGTAGAAACCATACAAAACTATCAAATGGGCGGTTTTGCCGTCAATTTCAGTACTACTCAACACACGGCCTCGAAATTTGTCGATTTGACGGTCTTGACGGACGACGGAAGGGTGCGACGCTGAGTGCTTTACGCACGTCATGGATCAGCTGCATTACACTCCTATGAGGAGATTAGCCCCATGAAAATCATCGATTCCCTCGTTACCCAAGCCGCCAGCATTGCGCAGATTCGGCGCGATATTCATGCGCATCCTGAGTTGTGCTTCCAGGAAGTGCGCACTGCCGATGTGGTGGCAGGCAAACTCACGGAATGGGGCATTCCGATTCACCGGGGCATGGGCACGACGGGTGTGGTGGGCATCGTGAAGGCCGGCACGTCGAGCCGTGCGATTGGTCTGCGTGCCGACATGGATGCCCTGCCCATGCAGGAGCACAACAGCTTCGCGCATGCGAGCAAACATGCCGGCAAGATGCATGCCTGCGGGCACGATGGCCACACCGCCATGCTGCTCGCCGCTGCGCAGCATTTTGCCAAGCACCGTCATTTTGATGGCACGGTGTATTTGATTTTTCAGCCCGCAGAGGAAGGCGGCGGCGGTGCGCGCGAGATGATCAAAGACGGCCTGTTTGAAAAATTCCCCGTGGATGCCGTATTTGGCATGCACAACTGGCCAGGCCCGCAGGTGGGCGAATTTGCGGTCAGCCCCGGCCCGGTGATGGCCTCCTCCAATGAATTCAAGATCACATTTCACGGCAAAGGCGGGCATGGAGCGCTGCCGCACAATTCGGTTGACCCCATCATCATCGCAAGCCAAGCGGTGCAAGCCTTTCAAAGCATCATCAGTCGCAACAAGAAGCCGATCGAAGCGGGCGTGATCAGTGTGACGATGTTTCACGCCGGCGAAGCCACCAATGTGATCCCCGATTCCTGCGAGCTACAAGGCACGGTGCGCACGTTTTCCACCGAGCTGATCGACTTGATCGAGCGGCGTATGAAAGAAATCTCCGAAGGGCTAGCCGCTGCGTTTGGCGGTACGGTGGATTTTGAATTTGTGCGCAATTACCCGCCCACGGTCAATAGCGCAACGGAAGCGCAGTTTTGCGCCGATGTGATGCGCGAAATCGTAGGTGAAGCGAATGTCAAGCCGCAAGAGCCAACCATGGGCGCGGAAGATTTCGCTTACATGCTGCAAGCCAAGCCGGGCGCGTATGTATTCATAGCGAACGGCGATGGTGCGCATCGTGAGATGGGCCATGGCGGCGGCCCCTGCATGCTGCACAACCCGAGCTACGATTTCAATGACGATTTGCTGCCGCTGGGCGCAACCTATTGGGTGCGCTTGGCTGAGAAATGGCTAGCGCCCGCATGATCGGCGTCACCCAAGGCTTTTCATCGAGCTACGCGCAAGCTCGCGTGAAGTTTTTGGAAGGGGCGGCCACGGCAGGCTTGCGAGTTGAATCTTTCATTCACCCGCTCAAGGGGCGCGATGGCGAGGCGCTGGCGATGGATGTCGCCTTCGATGGTTCGCCCGATGCCAAGCAGCTGCTTATCCTCAGCAGCGCCTGCCACGGCGTAGAAGGCTATTGCGGCTCGGGCGTGCAGGTGTTTGCATTGCATGACCAAGAATGGCGCGAAAAGGCGCATGCGGCGGGCGTGGCCGTGCTCTATATCCATGCGCTCAATCCCTATGGCTTTTCGCATATCCGCCGGGTGACGCAGGAAAACGTGGACTTGAATCGTAATTTTCATGACTTCGCCAAACCCCTGCCCGTCAATTCAGCCTATGCCGGTTTGCATGATCTTCTGCTGCCCAAGCAGTGGCCGCCGACTCCCGAAAACATAGCACTCTGCGCAGACTGGATACAGGCGAATACGCCGAAAGATGCTCAAAATCCGCAAGAAGCGGGCTTGCGTGCATTCCAAGAAGTGACCACACGCGGCCAGCACTCTCACCCAGACGGCCTCTTCTTTGGCGGTCAAGCGCCTACTTGGAGCAACCGCACTTTGCGCACGGTTCTCAAAAAGTACGCGAGCCTTTGCCACCAACTCGCGTGGATAGATTTGCACACAGGCCTCGGCCCGCGCGGCTTGGGCGAGCGCATTTTTGCTTGCCGCGATGACGCAGCTGCTTATGCACGCGCCTCCAAGTGGTGGGGCAATGCGGGCAACCCAAGCGGTGAAACACCCGTGACCAGCATTTACAACGGCACATCCGCATCGGCCTTCCTCACTGGCTTGATGTGGATGGCAGCCTACGAAGAAGCGCCACAGGCCGAATACACCGGCATTGCGATGGAATATGGCACCGTGCCGGTGGGCGATGTGCTGGGCGCATTGCGAGCCGAGCATTGGCTGGCCAATCACCCCGAAGCGCCTGAAAGCCAAGCCCAGCAGATCAAGCAGCAATTGCTCGATGCGTTTTATGTGGACGCGGATGATTGGAAAGGGCAGATCGTGAGCCAAGCGCGGCAGTCGATGTTTCAGGCGGTGGATGGATTAAAAGCGTAGTGTCACAACAGCGCAAGCGTTATGAGTGATTGGGCGTGGCTGGTTGACCCAATCGAGCATCAACCTCGAAGCACGGAAAAATCGCGGCCGCAGAGTCACCCCGTGTCTGAGCGAAGCGAGTTGGGGTGACGTGCCTCGATTTTGAGTACTGCAGATGGTCGCCCGAAGGGCTTGATGCGACGGGTCAACCTGCCACGCCCAATCACTCATAACGCGGGAACAACCAACCCTCTAAACTTCGCCACCTCCAGCAGCCCCTCAAGAATCAAGTTATCCGCCAGTTCCACATCATCGAGCCCGAGCCATGGATGCATCTTCCAGCCTGCGCCGCCTGTCATGAACAGCACCGGATCTTGCCCGCAACGGTTTTGCACATGATGGCGCATGCGACGCACCGCGCCTGCAATCGCATACGTGCCGCCGCTCGTTAAAGCATCGCTGGTATTCGTGGGAAACTCTTTGACATCGCCCGTGGGCACATGCAAACCCGCCGTGCCAGACTCTAAAGCTTTGAGCATGATGCCGTGGCCAGGCAGAATAAAACCGCCTAAGAATTTGCCCTGTACGCCGCCATGGGCTGCTGCCTGCACACCAATGGCCTCCACCGTCACCGCCGTGCCCACCATCGTCACCACAATTGGCTTCGGGCTCGCTCCATGAGCGGCAAGCATCCGATGCCAAGCGCCAATCATCGCCACCCAACGGTCTGCGCCTAGGCGCAGCGGATGGTCGTAGCCATTGACAAGGCCTGCTTCCTGCGGGCTAGAGAGTACCCATTGCGGATGCAAATCCCAGTTTCCTTCAATCTGCTCTTGCACGCGCTGGCGCACCGCATCACCCGCCACGATGCAGCCGATCATGTGCTGAGGCGTCGGGAACTGGCCAAGTTGCGCCCAAGGCCCTTCGGCCAGATGTTCAATGTTCTCCAGAAACTCCGCGCCGCTGGCCAGCAGCTTGGCATCGGGCTGGGCATGGCTATAGAGCGCCCATTTGATGCGGGTGTTTCCAACGTCGATTGCAAGCAAACTCATGGCGCTTCATGAAAAACTGTACTCGAGGCATTATGACCAATCGAGTCTCCACGCTTTGAGGTGACTCCACTGATTTTTCTGAGCGTTTTCCCTTGGGGAAACAGCTGCTTCACTTGAGCTGACGTGGACGCAGAATTGGGCGCACACTCTCGTATGCACGCGCGGCGCGTAAGACCCATGCATCGGCAAACATCGGGCCAACGATTTGCAGACCGATGGGTAGCCCGTCTGTGGTGAGACCGCAGGGGATGGAGCAGGCGGGTTGCTGGGTGAGGTTGAAGGGGTAACTAAACGGTGTCCAACCGAGCATGGCCTCGGGGTTCATGGGCGAGTGACCGGCTTCTTTTGCATCAAAGGCGGGGATGGAAACTGCTGGCGTGATGAGCAGGTCATAGCCTTGCGGGTTGCCTGCACTTTTCATCCATTGGCGCATGTGGCTACCCAGAGCCCCTCGGCGAATGTTGAGCTTTTGGATGTCTAGCGCGGAGAGTGTCGCGCCCAGCTGAGCCTCTGCTCGGAAGTCCGGGTCGGCGAGCGCTTGCTGCTCTGGTGTGAGCGTATTCCAGACCGTCCACGCGCCGAGAAACCACAGACCCGTGGTGATTTCCAAGGGGTCTTCAAAACCAGGGTCAGCCAGCACGACTTCTGCCCCAAGTGATTCCAAATCTATCGCGGCTTGTTTGACGGCTGCGGCGACTTCGGGATGCACGTTTTTTACATAGCCCAGCGCGGGCGAGTAGGCAACGCGCAAACCCTTGATTCCTAATTCCAAATCCTTCAGGTAATCCACGCCGTCGTGTTGCAACGACGTCCAATCCCGCGCATCGGGCTGCGTGATCACGTTCATCATCAGCGCCGCATCGCGCACGTTCATCGTGTGCGGCCCAAGATGCGCCACGGTGCCAAAGGGCGAGAGTGGATAGGCTGGCACGCGGCCAAAGCTGGGTTTCATGCCAAAGTTGCCACAAAAAGCCGCCGGAATACGCACACTGCCGGCACCATCCGTGCCCACGCTGAGTGGCCCCATACCTGCAGCCACAGCAGCCGCTGTGCCACCGCTGCTTCCACCGGGTGTTTTTGCGGTGTTCCACGGATTGCGCGTGATACCCGTGAGCGGAGAGTTTGTCTCGCCTTTGCAGCCAAATTCGGGCGTGGTGGTTTTGCCAAGAATCACCGCACCCGCTTCTTTGAGGCGCGCCGTGGCAGGCGCGTCCACCTCCCAAGGCTGATTCGCGTCAATCGTGCGGCTGCCTCGCAGTGTGGGCATGCCTTGCGTGAGGATGATGTCTTTGATCGAAGTGGGCACACCTTCCAACGCTCGAACGGACGCGCCGTTCTTACGATATGCAACCCAAGCCACTTCACTTTTGATAGCACTCTGCTCAGATTCTATGACGGCGATGTGGCAAAAAGCCTTCAAAATCGGATTGTGAGCCTCAATTCGCCGCATCACATCTGCGCGCGCCTCAATTGGCGAAGCCGCGCCTGATTTGAACAAGGCCAGCAGTTCGGTCGCTGTGCAGTCGGCAAGGTCAGTGGACATGCTGCTACTCCAATGGTTATTCAATAACAAAACACTGCCAGCCAGATTTTGAACGCAGAGGACGCGAAGGATTCTCTTTAACCTGTCAGTGGCAATCTCGGCGAAATTGTGGGTGAGAGTTTTTTCCAAGGCAAATCTCCCGTATCAGCTGCCATCGGCCCTGCCGCTTTCGCCACGATCACATCACGCGCCGCGTCAGCCACGAGTGGCGTGAAATCGGCTCGGAAATGGTTCGAGCTTTTCACCACAATGATCTTCATCTGCTCGGGCTCAATGCCCACCATGCGCAGCAATTCGCGGTCTAGCAACTGCGCTTTGCCACTCACCACGGCCACGCGGATGCCTTCAATGTTCAACGCACAGCTCTTGCCCAAATGCGCCGTCACACCCGTCATCATCGGGCCTTTATAGGTGCACACGCCGTCGCAGATCTGCTCTATCGTGAAACTGCCTTGTACCGGCTCATCACTCAGCTGCCCTGTGAACGTGGGCACTGCCTGACCTAAGCTCAAATCAATCGCTCTGTTTTTGATAGCGCTCTGCGCAGATTCTATACCGGCGTGATGCACCTTTTCTGCCGATTGCGGGTCATACAGCATGCCCAGCGCCACACGGTTGGGGAAACGCCTGCCAGCTCCTTGGCGCAGCAGCTCATGCAACACACCCGTGGTGTTGCTGTCGCCTCCCGCACCGGGATTGTCTTGCGTGTCGGCGATCACGATCGGTTTGTCTGACTGCGCAGCGCGCTCAATCGCCAAAGCAACAGCTTCAGCCACTGGCAACACGCCAGGATCCCATTGCTTGGGCGCAGAAGCGCTGGCAAACAACTCATTCACTGCACGTTCTGCGTGCTCACCATAGCCCCAAATCATGGGCGCACACTCGGCAAAATCGGCAGCGGGAAAGCCCATGCAAAAACTCAAGACAACATCGTGGGCTGCGTCAATGGCGATCAACTCTTCATACAGGCGCTTGGCCGGCTGCATCCAAGTGCTTTGTGCATTGAGCGGAATCATGTAGGCAAAGCGCTGGTGGTGCAGCTTTTGTTTTTTGCCAAGCTTGTATCGCCTCGCTAGCAGCTTTGCAGCAAGCCGCCCGGTATCAGCCATATCGATGTGTGGATAAGTGCGGTAGCTCACCAGTGCATCGGCAGTATGCAGCATGCGCAAGGTGACGTTCGCATGCAAATCCAAGCTGCCCACAATCGGTACAGCCTCGCCCACGATGCTTCGAATACGTGCGATCAACTCGCCCTCCGAATCGTCTGCATTTTGCGCCACGGCTGCGCCATGCAGATCGAGATACACCGCATCGATGCCGTGCTTCACAGCTTCGCGCAAATCCTCACAAATGTCGCCACAGATGCGCTCAAACGCCTCTGTGGTCACATAGCTCGATGGCGTCGCACCCGCCCACACGGAGGGCACAAGCTGCCAACCATTGTTCAAAGCCGCTTGGATGAAGCCGCCCACAGGAATGTTGATGTCTTTGAAGGTGTCAATCAGCACCTGCCCACGCCGATAAGCAGGAAAAGTGTGCCCCGCATGGAACGCCTGCCAATCTGCCAAAGTGGGTGCAAAGGTATTGGTTTCGTGCTGATAGCCCGCAATAAAAATTTTCATTTAGATGTTTCTGGGTGCTGCTTCAAACAGACGCTGGGTGTAGGCTTGCTGCGGATTTGCATACAGCTGCGCCGTCTTACCCTGCTCCACGATGCGTCCTTGGTGCATCACAATCACGCGATCGCAAAGCTGGGCAGCCACGCGAAGATCATGCGTGATGAAGAGCAGCCCAAGACCTAGTTCATCTTGCACATGACGCAGCAATTTCAAAATCTGCGCCTGCACGCTCACATCTAGCGCACTCACCGCCTCATCGGCGACCAACACTTTAGGTTCGCACATCAATGCGCGAGCAATCGCCAAGCGCTGGCGCTGGCCGCCGGAGAATTGACTCGGATAGCGCTCTAAGCCTTCGCGCGGGAGCTGGACTTTGTCCATGATCTGTTTAGCGCGTTCTTGTGCTGACGCTTTGGATTGGCCAAAATTCACTGCGCCTTCGATCAAGCTGTCGACGATCTTGCGCCGCGGATTAAGGGAGCGATTCGGGTCTTGGAAGACGACTTGAATATGCGAGCGCAAGGGGCGGAGCTGGGTTTCCCCGAGCTGACACACTTTGTTTACTCCCCAATGAATCATCCCCTCGGTAGGCTGAAGCAAGCGCATGATGCAGCGAGCCAGCGTTGATTTGCCGCTGCCAGATTCGCCGACAATTCCCAGCGTCTCGCCTGCACGCAACTGCAGCGCGGCATCATGCAGCGCCTGCGTGTGCCGCGCGCGGCCAAGCCAATCGCGTGAGCTGTACGTCATGCCCACGCGCTCGGCGCTGATCAGAGGCTCGCCAGATGGCTCAGGCCTTGCGAGCGGTGGTGTCATGCTGGGCACAGCAGCGAGCAGCATGCGGGTGTATTCATGCTGCGGGTTGTTCAGCACCTGCCCAGCCGCGCCAATCTCCACCGCTTGGCCTTGGCGCATCACAAGCACCTCATCTGCAATCTCAGCGACCACGCCCATGTCATGCGTGATGAAGAGCACGGCGCTGCCTTGTTCGCGTTGCAGCTCGTCGATGAGTTTCAAAATCTCTTTTTGCGTTGTCACATCCAGCGCAGTGGTAGGCTCGTCGCAAATCAAGAGCGCGGGCTTCAAGATGCAAGCCATGGCAATCACGATGCGCTGACGCTGACCGCCGGAGAGCTGATGCGGATAGCTGCGCATCATGCGCTTTGGCTCGGGGAGCTTGACGCGATCTAAGATTTTTAAAACTTCTTCCTCACGTTTGGAACTACTCCAATCGGTATGCGTTTTAAGCAGTTCATCGATCTGGTCGCCGCAACGCATCACGGGATTCAAAGCTGTCATCGGCTCTTGGAACACCATGCCCATCGCTTTGCCGCGCAAGCTTCTGAGTTTTTGTTGTGAGGCCGTTAATAGATTTTCGTTGTTCAGCGTCATCTCACCGCTTTGAACCTTCAGTTCTTTGGCCAGCAAGCCCATTACGGCTGTCGCCATCACGGATTTGCCAGAACCCGATTCGCCGACGACACACAGCGTTTTGCCAGCTTCAATATTGAGAGAGACGTTTTCAACGGCAAAGCTGCGGTCACCGCCGGATGGGAGGGCAACTTGGAGTTGGTTGACTTCGAGAATGGGCATAGGTGAAGTCAGAATTTTGAACGCAGAGGACGCGAAGGTTGCGCAGAGGGCGCAGAAAAGAAAAACAAAAAAATGTTTTCGGTGCTTTTTGCGTCTTCTGCGAATCCTTCGCGTCCTCTGCGTTCAAAAAAAATGCTCGCACGCATACCTACCCCCGCTTCGCAAACTTCGGATCCAGCACATCCCGCAGCCCATCGCCCAGCATATTGATCGCCAGCACCGTGGGCACGAGGAACATCGCAGGAAAGAGCACATTGCCCGGATACTGCGTGAATTGCACGCGGCCTTCGGCCATGATGTTGCCCCAGGTGGGAATCTCAGCGGGCAAGCCCAAGCCCAGAAAGCTCAAGACCGCTTCTGTGAGCACTGCGCTGGCCGCTACAAACGTGCCTTGCACAATGATGGGCGCAATCGCATTGGGCAAGATGTGGCGAAACAAAATCGTGGGCGTGGGTGTGGCCAGCGCTTTTGCCGCTTCTACAAACGGCTCTTCGCGTAGCGTGAGCACGAGCGCGCGCACGAGGCGCGTGACGCGCGGGATTTCGGGAATGGCAATGGCCACGACGACTGTCCACAGCTTGGCGCCGAGCGCGGCCACTAAAGCAATCGCCAGCAAAATCGCCGGGATTGCCATCAAGCCATCCATGAAGCGCATCAGCACCATATCGAGAGCGCGGAAGTAGCCTGCCAACATGCCGAGCAATGCACCGATGCCGATGGCCACCAGGGCGGTGGTAAAGCCCACCATGAGCGAAACGCGCGTGCCGTAGATCACGCGGCTGTAGATATCGCGGCCAAAGCTGTCTGCGCCGAACCAGAAGGCATGCTGCACTGAGCTGCCATCGATGAAAGAAAACGCGGCGCGTGTGCCCGCTGCGGCATTGATATGCGACGAATCCATCGCCGAAGGATCGACCGTGCCGAGCCATGGCGCAAACAAAGCGCAAATGAGTAACGTGCCTAGCACGATCACGCCAAAGCGCACAGCAGAGTTTTGAGCGAGATGCTTCCAAGTTGTTGCTTGCATCAGTAGCGAATCCTTGGATCGAGCACCAGATAACTCACATCCACCAACAAGTTAATGAGCACATAAGCCACAGAAAACAGCAGCACCAAGCCTTGAATGACCGGGAAGTCGCGATTCAAAACCGCATCTACGGTGAGCGAGCCCATGCCGGGAATGGCGTACACCGTCTCTGTGACGACCACGCCACCAATGAGCAGCGCCACGCCAATACCTACCATTGTTGCGACTGGAACAGCCGCATTGGCTAGCGCATGGCGCAGCAAGACAGCGCTTTCACGCAAGCCTTTGGCGCGCGCTGTGCGAATGTAATCCTCCGTCAACGCCTCGCTCACGCTCGCCCGCATGACCCTTGCGATCAGCGCCACATAAATGGTGGACAGCGTGATCCACGGCAAGATGAGTTGATGCAGCCAAGGCAACACACCTTCGCCAATGCGCTTGTAGCCCTGCACGGGGAACCAATCGAGCTTGAGCGCGGAAAACCAAATGAGGCAATAGCCCACGACAAAAATCGGCACTGAGAAACCAGCGACTGAGAATAGTGAGAGCGTGCGATCAAGCCAACCGCCCATGCGCCATGCGGCTAGCGTTCCGAGAGGAATTGCTACCAAAATTGCAATGGTGATCGTGCCGATAGCGAGCGACAGCGTGGGCTCAATGCGCTGCGCTACCAATTCCATCACGGGTTTATTCAGGTAATAAGAAAACCCAAAATCGCCTTGCAGCAAGTTGCCCAGCCAAATGAAGAATTGCGAGATGAGCGGGAGATTCAAGCCCAGCTGCGTGCGAATGCGCTCAATGTCTTCATTGGTGGCGCTGTTGCCTGCGATCACTGCGGCGGGATCGCCGGGCGTGAGCCGCAGAATCAAAAAAACGACTACTGCCACGACCAGTAACACTGGGATCGTGGCAAGCAGCCGTTGAGCGAGGAAACGCAGCAAAACTTAATGTGCTGTGAAATTACTTGGTCACGTTCCAATACACCTGCGCACCCGCTGCCATCAAGCCCTTCACATTACTGCGATGGGCGGCGGGGTTGTTGTATTGGCCAAGGTGAACGTGAGAAGCCGTTTCCATTGCGCGAAGCTGGATTTGCTCGGCGATTTTCTTCTTCTCGGCTTCTGAACCAGCGGCGATGAATTTCACTTTGAGGTCTTCAATCTGCTTGTCATCTTGCCAGCCAAACCAGCCTTTGTCGCCAGTGGCGTTCATCATCGCCATGGTAATGGGGTTCAAGA
>JBJTSL010000048.1:0-3097 GCA_046076625.1 Allobrachymonas sp. | reverse complement strand
CTTCATTCCACAGCCATTCACGCAAGCTCTGCACCAGGCCCGCATCTTCGGCCCAGCGCTCGCTCAATATATCGCGCACGCCATCGAGCACAGCTAGTGCGGTGGAAAAATCTGCGCCTTCCACTGTGCCAGCGGGAGATGTGTATTTTTCAGCTTCTGCCAGTGGCACGAGCATGGGATCAGCAAACAAGGCATCGGCCAGAGGCTCAATACCCGCTTCGCGAGCCATCATGCCCTTGGTGCGACGCTTGGGCTTGTAGGGCGCATACAAGTCTTCCAGCTCTTGCTTGGAGGGCGCAGCCTCAATCGCTGCTTGCAGCTCAGGTGTGAGCTTGCCCTGCTCGCCAATGCTCTTCAAAATCGCAAGCCGCCGCTCGGCCATCTCGCGCAGATATCCAAGGCGATACTCCAACTCTCGCAACTGAATATCATCCAAGCCGCCCGTGGCCTCTTTGCGATAGCGCGCGATGAAGGGCACCGTCGCCCCGCCATCGATCAATTCAACCGCAGCCTTAACTTGACCCACCCCAACCTTGATTTCCAAGGCAATTTTTTCAACAATGCTCTGCATCTTCTTTGGCTCTGAATTCTCAACAAGGGCGCAAGTGTGCCATGCCCAAGAGCCTGACCCGAGCTAGAGCAACGCTCCCCGAGAGAAATTTTCATTTGTTGGGCTTTTCTCAAGGGATATTTTTTGGCTATAATCGTGGACTGTGCTGTAAAAAACGCAGTGCTCAAGTGGGACCTTAGCTCAGCCGGTAGAGCAGCGGACTTTTAATCCGTTGGTCGGGAGTTCGAATCTCCCAGGTCCTACCAAATACTGAAAAAGCCTGTGAGAGATCACAGGCTTTTTTCTTTTTTGCTAACGTCTTTGTGGCAAGCTCTTGCTGATGAATGCCTGTTCCGCCCCACCCACTGCTTGTGATGCGCTTTGTATCGGTGGCATCAATCTGGATCGTAAGCTCAAGGCTTTGGAGGCGTTACATTCCGGCAGCTCCAATCCTTGCGCGGCGAGTGAATCGCCGGGCGGCGTGGCACGCAATGTGGTGGAGAATTTAGCTCGGCTGGGGCTGCGCGTGAGCTTGTGGGGGCAAATTGGGCGCGATGCGGCGGCTGGGGCCGTGCTCAAGCCTTTGCGGGAGCTAGGCGTCGAAACTGGTTCTTGCATGGTGAATGATGCGGGCCACACAGGCAGCTACACCGCCTTACTCGATTCACATGGCCAGCTCGTGATGGGCATGGCGGATATGGTGCTCACAGAAATGCTCACGCCTGAGTTGCTTGAGCCAGTCATCGCGGTGCAAAACGCCAAGCTCTGGATGGCCGATATGAATTTGCCGGCGATTAGTTTGGCGTGGCTCGCGCGGCAAGCGCAAGCACGCGAGCAACGGCTCGTGATGCTCGCTGTGTCTGACCCCAAGATGCGCCGCTTGCCGCGAGATTTGCGCGGCGTGGATACCTTGGTGCTCAATGTCGGGGAGCTAGCCGCATTGGGCTTACCGCCAAACGAGATTGAGGTGGCGTTTGGCAAGTTGCATGCTCAGGGCTTGCAGCGTCTCGTGGTGACCATGGGTGAACGAGGCGTGAAATGCATGGACTATGGGCAAACTCAGGCAGTGCATGTTATTCCTGCGATACCCCAAGGCTTGGAAATTGTTGACGTGAGCGGCGCGGGCGATGCTTTCTGCGCGGGCCTGTGCGCGAGCTTCTTGCGCTATGCTGAGGATACGTTGGCGCAGCATGTGCAACGCGCCATGATGCTTTCTGTGCTCACGGTGCAAAGCGCCTCTACCGTCAGCACCGCCATAACGCCTGATTTGATATGAGAGACGCCACATGCAAGCCACCCAAGAACATCTGAATATTCACCCCGAAGTCGCACAAGCACTCGCCAAAGGCCAGCCCGTCGTCGCGCTCGAATCCACCATCATTGCGCATGGCATGCCTTATCCGCAGAACGTTCAGACGGCTCTTGAAGTGGAGGCCGTGATCCGTGAGCAGGGTGCTGTGCCGGCCACGATTGCTGTGCTGGAGGGAAAAATTTGCATTGGTCTCTCGCGCGAGCAGATTGAGGTGCTCGGCTCTACGAAAAATGTGATGAAGCTGAGCCGGCGCGATCTTCCCTTTGCGGTAGCCACCGGCAAGCCGGGAGCAACCACCGTGGCTGCTACGATGATTTGCGCGGCTTTCGCCGGTATTCAAGTGTTCGTCACAGGCGGTATTGGTGGGGTGCATCGCGGCGCTGCTGAGAGTTTTGATATTTCTGCAGATTTGCAGGAGCTGGCGCAGACGAATGTGGCCGTAGTCTGCGCCGGGGCGAAGTCAATTTTGGATTTACCCCTTACATTGGAGTATTTAGAGACGCTGGGCGTGCCAGTGATCAGTGTGGGGCAGGAAGAGTTTCCTGCGTTTTTTACGCGATCGAGCGGCTGGAAAGCAGATTTTCGATTGGATACGGCACACGAGCAAGCTCAATTCATTCACACCAAATGGGCCCTGGGCTTGAAGGGCGGTGTGGTGGTGAGCAACCCTGTGCCGGCAGAGATGGAAATTCCGGCTGCGCAGATTGACCATGTCGTCGCGCAAGCCTTGCTAGAAGCCGAGCAGCAAGGCATCGCCGGAAAAGCCACCACACCTTATTTGCTCAAGCGAATCAATGAACTCACGCAAGGCGCAAGCTTGAAGACCAACATCGCGTTGGTGAAAAACAATGCCCGCGTTGGCGCTCAACTTGCTGTGGCGCTTTCAGCGTTGAAATAGAGCTTGGTATTCAGCCGAGCACCGGGACCTGCCCAGTAAAATCGGGGCATGACTCAAGACATCGCCAAACCCGCTCAGCCCGGCCTAGAAGCCCTCGCCAAATCTTTCGACCCCCAGCCCATTGAATCCGTCTGGGGCCCCGAGTGGGAAAAGCGTGGTTATGGCAACGCAGGTGTACGCGGCACGGGCGCTGCCAGCGCTGAGGCTGCTGCTAAGAACGAAAACTTCTCTATTCAGCTTCCGCCACCGAACGTGACGGGCACCCTGCACATGGGCCATGCGTTCAACCAAACTATCATAGATAGCCTCACGCGCTACCACCGCATGCGCGGCTTCA
>JBJTSL010000047.1:0-2919 GCA_046076625.1 Allobrachymonas sp. | reverse complement strand
GTGAGATATGGCAACTAAAAAGAAATCTAGTATCGACTTTGCTGAGCTCATCGAGAAACTGGCCTCGCAGTTTCATGGGCTGAACCCCAACGATCCTTCCATGTGGCCCGCATTGCCACGGTATGGTCTTTGCGTGTTGCTGACCGTTGCTGTGGTGGTGGCCTTGTGGTTTGTCTGGCTCAAAGCCTCAGATGAGGAACTGGTCGCTGCGCGCGCCAAAGAAGTGACACTCAAAGAGGACTACAAGAAAAAGCTGCTGCAAGCAGTCAATCTGGATACCCTTAAGAAGCAGCGTGAGCAGGTTCAACAATACGTGACGCAGCTCGAAAAGCAATTGCCAAGCAAGGCGGAGATCGATGCACTCCTATCAGACATCAACCAAGCAGGCTTAGGCCGCAGCTTGCAATTTGACTATTTCAGGCCAGGTACCGTTGCTATCAGGGAATACTATGCCGAACTACCCATCGCATTGCGTATCACGGGTCGGTATCACGACATTGGTGCTTTTGCCAGCGATATTGCCAATCTCTCGCGGATCGTTACTTTGAATAACCTTTCTATCACGCCCGGCAGAGACGGGACTTTAACGCTAGATTCTATGGCTCGGACCTATCGCTATCTAGACCCAGAGGAAGTCAAGGCGCAGGCCAAACCTGCAGCGCCAGGAGTCAAAAAATGATTCGCCTATTCAAGAAGCCAGCAGTGATGTCAGTGGCAGTGGTGGCTTTGCTCACTGGCTGCTTGGGTGATGATCAGCAGGATTTGAAGCAGTGGATGCAAGAGCAGCGTAACGCCACCAAGCCCAGTGTCCCCCCGATTCCTGAACCCAAGAAGTTCACACCTGCTGCCTATGTGAATGATCTTTCCACAGAGCCATTTAGCAATCAGAAATTGGCACAAGCTCTCAAACGCGAATCCACGCAGGCCACGGCAAATGCAGCACTTGTGGCGCCCGAGCTCAATCGGCGCAAAGAAGCATTGGAAGCCTTTCCATTGGACGCCATCGCCATGGTGGGGACGATGCAACCCAAAGGCGTACCGATGGCCTTGGTACGGGTTGACAAGCTGCTGTATCAGGTTCGGGTGGGTAATTACTTGGGTCAAAACTACGGCAAGGTGACCAAGCTCACCGAGACGGAATTGGTATTGCGTGAAATCGTGCAAGATGCAGCAGGCGAATGGATTGAGCGCCAAGCGACCTTGCAGCTACAAGAGGGTTCAAAATGAAACACATCCAGTTTAATCCACGCAAGGCATTGCGCCATGCTTTGGTCGGTCTGATGGCTTCCATCGCATGTCTGCCCGTATTCGCGCAAAACGCCATACAAAACATCGCAGCAACCCTGCAAGGCGGCGTGGAAGTGGTGCGCATCGATTTTGCACAACCCCTGTCCGCAGTCCCTTCGGGATTCTCGATTCAAACACCTGCCCGAATCGCGCTTGATTTTCCAGGCATCAACAACAATTCTGGGAAAAATGTGGTGGATATCAACCAAGGCAATCTGCGCTCGGCCAATATCGTGCAAGCAGGTGAGCGAACACGAGTCGTACTCAACCTCAAGCAGTCTGCCGGCTACAAAACCGAACTGCAAGGAAGCAGCTTGCTCATTTCCTTGGAGGGCACCGCTGCTGTCACTGTCCCACAAGCTGCTAGCGTGGCGGGGGCTCAACCCACTTTTGCAGAAGTGCGCAACCGCGATGTACAAAGCTTGAAAGATGTTGATTTCCGTCGCAGCCAAGATGGTGCTGGACGTGTCGTGGTTGATCTGCCCAGTAACCAGGTTGGCGTAGACATCAAGCAACAAGGAGCGACCTTGGTGGTTGAATTTCTCAAAACCAATCTGCCGGAAGGTCTTCGCCGCCGCCTAGACGTAGCGGATTTCGGCACGCCTGTGCAACTGGTCAGTACCACGCAAGTGGGTGATCGTGTCCGTATGGTCGTGGAGCCCAAAGGATTATGGGAGCACAGCGCCTATCAGAGTGACAACCAGTTCGTGCTCGAAGTGCGCCAGCAAAAGGTGGATCCCACCAAGCTCACCCAAGGTCCAGGTTACAACGGTGAGAAACTCTCGCTCAACTTCCAAAACATCGAGGTACGTTCTTTGCTGCAGGTGATCGCCGATTTCACCAACTTCAACGTGGTGACATCGGACACGGTGTCTGGCGCAGTCACTTTGCGTCTCAAGGATGTACCCTGGGATCAGGCACTCGACATCATCTTGCAAGCCAAGGGCTTGGGTATGCGCAAAAACGGCAATGTGCTGTGGATTGCGCCCAAAGACGAGATTGCCTCAAAAGAAAAGCAAGATCTCGAAGCCAAGGCCGCATTGCAATCCTTGGAGCCCGTGCGCTCGCAAGCCTTCCAACTCAATTACACCAAGGCTGCTGACATTGCCACCCAGCTGAGCGCCTCAACCGGAACGGGGGCGACTGCTCCGCGTATCTTGTCCGCTCGCGGGAGTGTCGTGGCCGAGCCGCGCACCAATCAAATCTTCGTCTCAGACATCCCCTCCAAATTAGAAGAGGTGCAATTATTGATCAGCAAGCTTGACGTGCCGGTTCGCCAGGTGATGATTGAAGCGCGTATCGTGGAAGCTTCTGATCAATTCGGTAAATCTTTGGGTGCTCGTTTGGGTGCTACGGATGCACGAGGTATTAGGGGTGGGGATGCTGGCTACAGCTTGGGCGGCGGCAATCGTGTGGCTTGGGGTACTAACTACAGCAATGTCATTGCGACGACCGGCGCTCAACCTGCAGCGACGACAGTAGACACCACCCCCTTCTTCAACCTACCCGCAGTGGGCCAAAACGGATTTAACGCAGCAACATTTGCGTTGTCGATCTTCAACGCCTCAGCCAACCGCTTCCTGAATTTGGAGCTGTCTGCCTTGGAAGGCGATGGCAAAGGCCGCATTGTGT
>JBJTSL010000046.1:0-8601 GCA_046076625.1 Allobrachymonas sp. | reverse complement strand
AAGCCGAGCGAGCGCGGCGCTAGGCCTGGCTGTACGGCCCACAGTTGCAAGCTCTTATCCGCAGCTTCTTGGAAATTACCCACGCGCTGGATGATCAGGCGCTGCTTGTTGGCATCGAAGGTCACCAGCACATTGGCGGCGGACTGCTCATCGGCGAGCACGGCTACATATTCCACCTGCTGGCGGGCGGTTTGTTGCTGGAGCTGCAGTTGCATCTGCGCGAGCGTGGCTTGGTTCTGGCTGAGCTGATCGCTGCTATGCCATTGCATGCCCCACCCCACGATAGCCGCAATGCCCGCAGTCACTGCCGCTGCGGTCCACTGCCGCACACTGCGGCGCAAGGCATCCAGTGCGAAACGCGCCTGCTTTAAGGGCTGCCAAGTCAATTGGCGCTCAGCCATTTCTTGGGGCATCGCGCCGAGTGCGTTTTCAATGCGAATCCAGACGTTGCGCAGATTCTGAGGTGCGTAAGCAGGTGCGGCAGAGTGAAGTTCGAGCATAGCGTGCATCCTTTCTTGCCAAAGCAAGAGCCTGGCGCGCACGGCAGCGCTTTGGCGCGCTTGCGCCTCCAAGCGACGACGCGCTGCGCCTTTGACCAAGCCTAATGAATAGCGCAGGGCGATTCGGTCGAGGAGATCGGGGTGTTGTCCTAGGTTCATGATGCACTCGTCATTTTTATTGATCAATCTCAAGCAAAGCGGTTCATGCAGGTGCGCAACTGCTCCAAGCTACGGCGCATCCAAGTTTTGACCGTGCCCAGCGGCAGTTTCAGTTGCTGGGCGAGCTCGCTGTGGCTCAGGTCGCGAAAGTAGGCCATGGTCACCACTTCGCGCTGCTTGGGTTCGATCTTTCGCAGGCATTCATGTAAGGCCCAAGCCTGCTCGCTGGCCTCGTGGGTGTCCAGCGGCATATCTTGATCGGCAGCCAAAGTGTCAGCCAACGCATCGTCGATCGGTGGCCCAGCGAGTGAGCGCTCGGAGGCGCGGCGGCGCAAGAAATCCAAGCCCCGGCTGCGCACAATCACACCTAGCCACACCATGGGTGGCTCAATGGGGCGCGATAATCGCCCGCCACGCGCCAGATCGTCAGAAAGGCTTCTTGCAACACATCTTCCGCATGCTCCACATTGCCCACCACGCGCATGGCGATGGCAAAGAGCTTGTGGCTGGTGGCTTCGTAGAGTTCGCGCAGGGCTTGAGCGTCTTGCTTGGAAATGCGCTCCAGCCAAGTCATGAGTTGCGCGTCGGTCAGGGGTAGGGTCATGATGCACTCGCGGGGTGAGAGGAAGATTATTTGTTGTTTTGAGGTGAGGAATTGCGCAACGTGGCCAAGTAGGCGACGACGTCTGCACGCTCTTGTGGCAGCGACAGGCGATAGCCCATGCGCTGGCCGGGGATGACTTGTTCAGGATTGGTCAGCCAGGCTTGCAGAGTCGTTCTGTTCCAGACGATTTTGCTTTTACTCAAAGCCTCGGAGTACTCATAATCCTTAGCCTTACCTGCACGCCGACCAAACACGCCGACATGCGCAGGGCCGACACGATGCTCATCAACACTGTGGCAGGCGCTGCACTTCGCGGTGTAAATTGCCAGACCACGATCAGCACTGGGCGAGGCGGCTGGCATTGTTTGGGCATGCACACCCGCAGCGAAAAAGGCGCTCAGCGCCATCACGCGAAGTGATGGGCTGAGCGCGAAGCCTGCCGGGTAGGGCAGGCAGTGCATCAACTGGGACATCCGATGTGAATGGCAGCGCGAGGGCACGATTTAAGCCCCGAAGCTCAAAGCGCCAGACGGCAGCGGGCGGCCCAACGCATTGGTCAAAATTGTGAAGTGCATGGTCTCATCCGTAGCCAAGCGGGCAGCCACTTTGGCCAAATCTTTGCTCATGAATGCGGGAATGACGCCCAAGTAAGCATTGGTTGCGCCCAACTCCAAGCGAGCTGCCAGATCAAGCACATCGCCTTGGTTTTTCAGCGTGTCGGCCTTCAAAGCTTTGGCGTAATCTGCCAAACTCTTCTCAGCTACAGCGCGGCCACCGAGCTTTTGAATCGTCTCAATGAGTGCGTCACGGTGTGTCTCGTGGTGCGATTGAAAGCTCACGGCCACATCCAAGACTGGCTTTTGAAGCAAGCCGCTTTGCGCGCCAAGCTGATAGGCTGCAATGGCCTCATGCTCCAGGCCCAGCGCCACGTTGAGAATGCCCACGTCCTTGGAGGCATCGCCTGCCATGCCTTGTGCCAAAGCGATATTGCCGCCCAATAGAGCCAAGCCAACAGCCGAGAGCTGGCTGGTGTGGCTCATGAAGCCACGGCGTGAAGAAGAAATCATGGAATTGCTCCTGAAATGAATAAAAAAAGAGGTGATTTGTCCAGACATTTGCAATACGGGCAGGCTTGTGCTTTGGATTCAGCGGATTCAGTAAAAATAATGCATCCAAATGCTATGGCGCAGCGTATGCATGTTGCATCTCCCTCTATTTGCTATCCAAAGAACACTTATGAAACTCATCCCCTCCCTCAAAAAGCATGCAAACGCTCTTTTTTTAATAGCAATGAGCGCAGGCTCGATGCCGGCAATCGCTCAATCTAGCACTGGAAAACTGCTGCTCACTGGTGGCGTGAGCGCCGTTGATGGCGCGGCCGGCGGCGGGCTTACCCCTCGGGCCGTGATCGGCAGCATGGCCACCTAGAGCGAAATCGGCTTCACCGCCCATGCGACGCGCGTGAACACCAAGGACTATGGGTTGTCCGCCTATGGCGCGGCTTTGGGATGGAATGAGCGTATCGAGCTCTCGCTCGCCAAGCAAGACTTTGACACTGGCATCACCGGCGTGTTACTGGGCGCACCCGGGTTGCGCTTGAAACAAGAGATTGTGGGCATCAAGCTGCGTGTGGCCGGCGATGCGGTGCTCAACAGTGATTCGCTCATGCCTGCCATTGCAGTGGGCGTTCAAAGCAAAAGCCTAGGCTCCACGGCGCTGGACCCGACCCTGACCGCACTGGGCGCCAAGCGCAGCGGCACGGATTTCTATCTCAGTGCTACCAAGCTTTTCCTCGCGCAGGGCCTCTTGGTCAACGGCACGTTGCGCGCCACCAAGGCCAATCAGAATGGCCTGCTGGGTTTTGGCGCCACCCTAGGCGGCGCAAGAAACAGCTATGAAGTGCTGCCCGAAATTTCTGTGGCCTACCTGCTGCGAAAGGATTTGGCAGTGGGCATGGAATACCGCAAGATGTCCAATCGCTTGCAGGTCGCTGGCAATGCGGCCGGTTTGGCCGATGGCCTCAAATCCAGCGACTGGAAAGACATATTCGTGGCTTGGCAGTCAGTCAAGAACGTTTCGCTCACCCTGGCCTATGTGGACCTGGGCCAAATCGTGCCCGCCACCACCGCCAAACGCCGCCAGACGGGCACTTACTTCTCTGCTCAAATCGCTTTCTGAGGAACACTGTCATGAAAAAAATCTTGCTCGCATTGATTACTGTCACCAGCCTGTCGGCTCTGCCCGCTCTGGCTGACGACAGCCTCTACCAAGCCTTCGGCGGCAAGGCCGGCATGGCTGCCCTCATGGATGAGTTCCACAAAGACCTCATGGCGGACAAACGCATGCAGCCCTTCTTTGAAAAGACCAAAGCGGCGCAATTCAAGGACAGCTTGGGCAACCAGCTGTGCCAAGTCTCGGGCGGGCCGTGCCAGTACAAAGGGCCAGACATGAACACGGCGCACGGCCAGATGGATATCAACAAAGCCCACTTCAACGCCTTGGTGGAAGTCTTGCAAAAAAGCATGGCCACTCGCGGCATCCCTTTTGCCGCCCAAAACCGCATGCTGGGCTTGCTCGCACCGATGCATCGGGATATCATCAATGTCAAGTGACATTGGAAGAACTATGAAATCAATAGCAAACTTTGAAGATTCTATACCGGCTAAGTGCTTATTTGGCATGATTTTGACGGCTGGGATGGCCGCTGGCGCACTGGCAGGCACCGTGCAGGTCAGCGTGGTGGATTGGGATGGCAAGCCTGCCCAGGATGCAGTGGTGGTGCTGGTGCATGCGACGGCGCGCTCGATTGCCACCACGCTACCCACGATGGCCACTGTGGCGAACGAGAAAATGCAGTTTATTCCCGCAGTGACGGTGGTGGCGCGTGGAGCCAAAGTGCGCTTCGTTAATAACGACCCATGGGATCATCATGTGCGTGGCGCGCCAGCAGCCTCGATTTTCGCCAACACGCCACAGGCCTATGCATCGGCGCGTGATGCGGGGGGGCTTTGAGCTCAGGCTAGAAGGCAAGGAAGATGGCAAGCCCGCGAAATTCCAAGAAGTGACGATGGACAAGGTGGGCGCACAAACCGCCGCCGTACTCGGCTGCTTCCTGCACGGCTCTATGCGCGGGCACGTGTATGTGAGCGATTCGCCATGGGCAGCGAAAACCAACGAGCAAGGCCTGGTGAGCTTTGAGAATGTGCCCGATGGTGCGGTGCAAGTGCGCGTCTGGCATGCGGATCAGTTGGTGGATTTGCCACCGCAATCCGTTCAAGTGACAGCCGCGCCTTTGCAGGTGAAATCGCAGTTGCAAGTGACGCCGCGTCGTCGTCGTTCTTGAGTTTGGCTTCGATGGGTGAGCGGCTCGTTTGAGACTTCAGTTTATTGCCGAGCACAACGAATATTCAAAGGCATAGCCTGCGGATGGCTGGTGCGAAACGGGTTGATATCCACACCGCCGCGCCTCGTGTAGCGGGCATAGACAGAGAGTTTGGTGGGTTTGCAGAGCTGCCAAATGTCAGCGTAGATGCGCTCGACGCATTGCTCGTGGAATTCGTTGTGATTGCGAAAGCTCACGATGTATTGCAACAGGCCACCTTGGTCGATTTGCGGGCCGGTGTAGCTGATCTGCACGCTGGCCCAATCGGGCTGGTTCGTCACCAAGCAATTGCTTTTGAGCAGATGACTCACCAGCGTCTCAGAGACGGGCTGCTCGTCGAAAGCAGCAGTGAGCAAAGCCGGCGCGGGCTGATAGTATGTGCACTCCACATCGAGGCGATCCAGCAGCAGGCCATCGAGTTCTTGTACTTTTTCGGTTTCAAACAAATCGGCGCTGACGAGCTTCACGCCCACCCGGCTCTCGCCGCGTGGCTTACCGGATGTGGCCGCACCAATGTCTAGGGCAATCGCTTCGCGCACTAGCGCGAGCCCGTGGTCGGCACCTTCGAAACGCGTGTTGTTGAAGCTATTGAAATAGAGCTTGACGCTCTTGCTCTCGGCGATACACGGCGATTCGCAGGCGATGGTGATATGCGCAATCGCCACTTGCGGTTTGCCGCGAGAGTTGAGCCACGAGAGTTCATAGGCAGTCCACAAATCCGCGCCCATGAAGGGCAGAGCGCCGGTGATGCCGATTTCGCTGCGTTTGACTTGGCGGGCTATTGGGAAGAGCAGGCTCGGATCATAATGATCTACATAGGTGCTGGATTGACCGAGCTGGGATTGTTCGGGGGAAAGATTCATACCTGTGATTGTGACAAATGCAGCATCAAATCGGGTAACCATTTCGCCACCGCGCCGGGCGCAAGATCGTGCCCCATACCTTCGATGCCAATAAACCTTGAATTCGCAATACGCTCTGCGGTGTCGCGGCCATGTGCAACAGGCACGAGCGCATCGGCCACGCCGTGGATGACCAGAGTGGGCGCGCTGATGCGGGGCAGCAAGCCGCATCGCACGCCACGATCTGCCACGATGGCCAGAAGCTGGCGTTGCGTGCCGCGCGGATAGTAGCTGCGCACAACGCCGGCCAGAATGCGATCACGAAGAAGCTGCGGATCTACCGGGAAAGCTGGGCTGCCGATGATACCGAAGAGCTTCACATAATGCGCCACGATATCTTGCTGCGCCGTGCTGCGAGGTTTGGCCAGCAATGCGCGAACCACATGCGGCTGTGCATCGGGCAAAGCCTTGTGGCCGCTGCTGCTCATGATGCTGGTGAGGCTGATGATGCGCTGCGGCGCGGCTAAGGCCATGCGCTGCGCAATCATGCCGCCCATGCTCACGCCCACCACATGCGCCGTAGAGATCTCCAGCGCATCAAGCACGCCGAGGGCATCGAGCGCCATGTCTTGCAACGCATAAGGCGCTTTGACCGACAGCCCCATCTTGGCGCGCAGCACCTGCCAAACAAAATTGACGCGCGGCAGGCCGTCCATCTTGTCGGACAGGCCAATGTCGCGGTTGTCAAAAGTGATCACACGGTAGCCCGCTTTCACCAAGGGCTCAATCACGGTTGGCGGCCAAGCGATAAGTTGCATGCCCAAGCCCATGACGAGCAGCACGGCGGGGTGATTCGGGTCGCCGTGTTGCTCGACTTCTATTTCAATGTTGTTTGCTCTAAGTTTCATAGCACTCTGCGCAGTTAATTTGCCGGCGATGTGGCTATTTTGGCTCAAAAATTAGAAAAACTCAGGTGACCGCCTTGCGCGCTTGATACTTCTGTTCTTTCCACTGTCCCGTCTGCATCACTTGGTGCAAATGGCGGATCGCGCGCACACAGTCGGCATGCGTCACATACAGAGGTGCAAAACCAAAGCGCAGAATATTCGGCGCGCGGAAATCGCCAATCACACCGCGCTCGATCAGCGCTTGCATGATGGCATAGCCACTGTCATGCGTGAACGAGACTTGGCTACCGCGCTGCGCAGCCTCGCGCGGGCTGGCCAAGCCAAAGCCCAGCGGCGCAATGTACTGGTCGTACAGCTCAATAAACAGCTGGGTGAGCGATGCACTTTTCTGTCGCACGGCCTGCATTGACACGCCCGAATAGACTTTCAAGGCTTCTTCCAATGCGATCAATGAAAGCTGCGACGCCGTGCCCACCAGCAAGCGATCCAGCGTGGGGTGAGGGCGATAGTCTTGCTCAAAAGCAAACGGCGCAGCATGGCCATGCCAGCCTTGCAAGGGCTGCTGCAAGCTGCTGTGCAAATCCTCGCGCACATACACATACGCTGGCGCACCGGGGCCGCCATTCAAATACTTGTAGCCGCAGCCCACCGCGTAGTCTGCATTCGCTTCGTTAAGCTGCACGGGGATCACGCCTGCGCTGTGCGCCAAATCCCAAATCATGCGGCCACCTTGAGCTTGCACGAGTTGCGTGATGCGGGCCAGGTCCAGCATACGCCCTGTTTTGTAATGCACATGGGTGAGCGCCACGGCGCATAAATCCGAGCCAGCTTGCGCAATCACGGCTTCAATGCTGTGCTGATTCGCCATCAAGATGCGCTTGCCATACAAGGCGGCGGTACTTTGCGTGATGTAGGCATCGGTGGGGAAATTGCCTTCTTCGCAAATCAAGATGCTGCGCTCGGGTAGCGCCTGCGCAGCGGAACAGAGCACTTTGAAGAGATTGACGGTGGTGGAATCGCAGGTGATGACTTCGTTGGCCTTCGCGCCAATCAGCGCGGCGATTTGAGCGCCTACGCGCTGCGGCGCGGGATACCAAGCCGCATCATTCCAAGAGCGGATCAGGCCTTCGCCCCATTCGTTTTCAATGGCTTGCTGCATGCGAGGTGCAACACCCTTGGGCAATGCGCCCAGCGAATTTCCATCGAGGTAAATCACCCCATCAGGCAGGAAAAAATCTTGGCCTTTGTGAGCCAGTGGGTCAGTCGCATCAAGCGATTGCGCATGTGCAAGTGCTGTATCAAAAGTTGTCATGAGAATTTTTCAATCAAAGAGATGTACGCAGTGACCACAATTCGGGAAAAAATCGGTGCTCAGTCACATGCCGCAGCCAGCCCACCCCTGCCGAGCCGCCTGTGCCCGGTTTGTGGCCGATGATGCGTGAGACGCTGGTGAAATGCCTCCAGCGGTATTGAGAGATGTGATCGTCCAGTGTGACCAAGGCTTCGCCCAATTCGTAGAGCACGTTGTCCGTCTTGGCGGTTTGGTAAATCTGCAGCCAAGCTTGTTCCACCGACTCATTGGGCGCATATGGCTGGCTCCAATCGCGCTGCAAAGCTTGCGCATCAATCGCATAGCCTTTGCGTGCGAGCAGCGCGATGATGCGGTCATACAGGGAAGGCGATTCGAGTGCTTCTTTCATCTTCGGCCACACATGCGGAATATTGCTGTGCGCACGCGCGAGCCGCGCACTCTTGTTGCCCAAAATGAATTCCACATGCCGGTACATGAAGGACAGTTGACCTGAGGCTTGGCCGAGATGATTGCGAAACTCGTTGAAGCCATCGACCGTGATGGTGGACAGCACATCCCAAGATTTGCCGATGTAGGTGGTGATCGCGCGGGCGCGGCTGATCATTCGAATGGCTTCGATGATCTGGTCTTGGTCAATCTGGTGCTTGGCGTTGTAGAGCTCAAAATGCAAGGCATTGAAGAGCAGCTCTTTGACTTGCCCCATCAGATAAAAGCAGGTCTCGTCATAGCCCGAGCTGCGCGGTGCTTGCAAGGTGTGCAGCAGGTCGATGAACTGGTAGTCAACGTAAGGATTGCTGTTGCCACCAAACTGCACCTCGGGCTGGCCTTCGGTGGCTTTGACAGCGTAGGCGCGGGTCTCGTCGGTGGTGATGCCAATGTCGCGCGCTTGGTTGG
>JBJTSL010000045.1:0-3905 GCA_046076625.1 Allobrachymonas sp. | reverse complement strand
ACCGTCTGTGGCGCTAACGGGGAATGTGGACTCAATCGCGGTCATCTAGCGATTGTGCGCGAATCCTGCGTCATTTCGCCACCAAGCAACACAGGCGCGTGCTAGGGATGAGGTGCTGTCGATACAACGAGGGCGCAGTTTTGACTGCACAGCATCCAGTGACAGAGGTATTTCCGTACAAGCCAAAACGACAGCGCCAGCACCTTGGTCCAGCAAGGCTTGGACAGCCTGTTTTTTGCATGACTTTACTTTCAACGGACTCCATCACATCACTCACTTGGTTCTCAACAAATGAGAAAGTCTGAGCACCATGCACCTACCGTTTGGGTCTGGAGTGAATGAGACGCTCAACACCATTCTGCTCGCCAGAAGTGAGCAAACGCTTGTTCAGAACCCAGGCTTTCTGGGGCAAGATGAGTGGAGCTTGGTTTTTTCAGTTACAGTTGACGTTTACGTAAACGTCAATCAATTTCAATTCTCGCTTTTTTGACCTGTTGAGACACATATGCCCGTTTTAAGCACCCAACTAAGCAGCCGCTCGGCGCAATTTCAAGCCAACGCTGAGGCGATGAAGGCTGTGACGCAGGATTTGCGCGAGAAGATTGCCTTAGCTCAGCTCGGCGGCGGAGAGGCAGCTCGTGCCAAGCATACGGCGCGCGGGAAACTGCTACCGCGCGATCGTGTGACGAACCTGCTTGACCCCGGCACGCCGTTTTTGGAGATTGCGCCGCTAGCAGCTTTGGGTATGTATCCAGACAAGGATGGCTCGGATTCCGCACCCGGTGCGGGGGTGATCGCTGGCATTGGCCGAGTCAAAGGAATCGATTGCATGATTGTGTGCAACGATGCCACGGTGAAAGGCGGCACTTATTACCCTCTCACGGTGAAAAAGCATTTGCGAGCGCAGGAGATTGCTCAGCAAAACCGATTGCCGTGTATTTACTTGGTCGATTCCGGGGGTGCAAATCTACCGAACCAAGACGAAGTGTTTCCGGACCGCGATCATTTTGGCCGCATCTTTTTCAACCAGGCGCAAATGAGCGCTGAAGGGATAGCGCAAATCGCCGTGGTGATGGGCTCGTGCACGGCGGGTGGCGCGTATGTGCCCGCGATGAGCGACGAGACGGTCATTGTGAAGAACCAAGGCACGATTTTCCTGGGCGGCCCGCCGTTGGTGAAAGCAGCCACGGGGGAGGAGGTGACCAGCGAGGATTTGGGCGGCGGCGATGTGCACACGCGGCTTTCGGGGGTGGCTGATCATTTGGCCAACAATGACATGCACGCACTCAGCATTGCGCGTGATGTTGTTCGGAATTTAGCATCAAATCACACGAATGCCGGCAAGAATTCTGGGCAGAGTGCTATCAAAATTGAAGCACCTAAGTATCCTGTAGAAGAACTCTACGGCGTGATCCCCACCGATACACGCAAGCCATTCGATGTGCGCGAGATCATTGCGCGGATTGTGGACGGCTCGGAATTTGATGAATTCAAAGCGCGATTCGGCACCACGCTGGTCACTGGCTTTGCCAAGATCGAAGGCATGCCGGTCGGCATCATCGCCAACAACGGCATCCTGTTCAGCGAATCGGCCCAGAAGGGCGCGCACTTCATCGAGCTGTGCTGCCAGCGCAAGATCCCACTCGTGTTCTTGCAGAACATCACTGGCTTCATGGTCGGCCGCAAAGTGGAAAACGAAGGCATCGCGCGTCATGGCGCAAAAATGGTCACTGCGGTAGCCACGGCGAATGTGCCCAAGTTCACAGTGATCATCGGCGGCAGCTTCGGCGCTGGCAATTACGGCATGTGCGGCCGCGCCTTTGCGCCGCGCTTTCTGTGGATGTGGCCGAATGCGCGGATCAGCGTGATGGGTGGTGAGCAGGCCGCCAGCGTGTTGGCTACCGTGAAACGCGATGGCATCGAGGCCAAGGGAGGAAGCTGGAGCATGGAAGAAGAGGAAGCCTTCAAGGCTCCGATCCGCCGCCAATATGAAGACCAAGGCCATCCATACTATGCGACGGCGAGGCTCTGGGACGATGGTGTGATTGACCCCGCAGACACGCGCCGCGTGCTCGCGCTTGGGCTAGCAGCTGCCAAGAATGCCCCAATTCCTGAGCCCAAGTTCGGCATCTTCAGAATGTAATGACGCAATGAATGCCAATCAACACTTTCAAATGCTCGCCCGCTACAACGTGTGGGCCACGCACAAGCTGCTAGAGTCAGTCGAAAAAGTTGGCGACGAAGACTATCGCCGCGACGTGGGTTTGTTTTTCAAATCCGTTCATGGCACCTTGAATCATTTGCTGGTGACCGAGCACCTGCTCTGGTATCCACGCTTCGCTCGCGGTGAGTCACCGAAGCTGGCCCTAGATGCTGAGATTGAACCCGTGCGCGAACGCCTTGCACAAGCGCTGAGAGGCGGCACAGGCAATTGGAAACCTCTGATCGAGTCTTGGACTCCCGAACGGTATGAAGGCAAACTGAGCTACACCAGAATGAATGGCCAGGCCATGAGCTTGCCGTTTGTCGGCGCGCTCACCCATGTGTTCAACCATGGCACGCACCATCGCGGCCAAATTACAGCGGCGTTGACCCTGCTAGGGCAGCCGTGCCCGGAATTGGATTTGGTGTGGATGCTTCAAAAGGAAAGTAAATGAGGCTACGGCTTGCATCTATAGTGGTATTTACCTTGGGTTGCTGCATTGCTGTGCAGGCCAAAATTGTTCAGCAAACAGATGCTGTACAAGCCAATGTGGTAGACGCTTATGGCAAGCCAGCAAGTGCGCAATTGAAGTTAACTTATGTGTTTGACGAGGCCACGCCAAGCCCGCGCCCAATCGCAGTGATCAATCATGGGCGCTCCTATAAAGCAGAAAGTCGAGCTGCTGTTGACCCTGCAAGAAGCTATGCGGCAAATGCGCGATGGCTTGCTCAGGCCGGATTTTTTGTTGTCATACCGACTCGTATCGGTTACGGCCAGACGGGTGGCGACGATGTGGAGAATTCGGGCGATTGCCAGCGAAAAATTTACCCACCAGGGTATGAAGCGGCTGCCCAGCAAACCATCCAAGTGCTGGCGCATGTGCGCTCTCGCTCTGACGTCAATCGCGAGCGCACGTTGATATTGGGGCAATCCTACGGCGGCACTACGGCAATGGCATTGGCAGCGAAAAATCCTTCAGGCGTCCAAGCATTCATTAACTTTGCAGGTGGGGGTGGAGGAAATCCTGAGACGCAACCCATGCGCCCTTGCGGAACGGCTGTGCTTGAGAGGATGTTTGCAAATTACGGCAAAACAGCACAATGGCCGACCTTATGGGTTTACACAGAAAACGACCAATACATGGGGCCCAAGTTTCCGAAAGAGTGGTTTGATGCATTCGTTGCATCCGGCGGCAAGGGAGAGTATGTGCTCTATTCGCCGCATGGCGCAGACGGCCATGGTTTGTTCACGAGCTCGCCCTCGACATGGAAATCACGTGTGACGCAATTTCTGCAAACGAATGGATTTGCTGATATGCGCTGGCGGAAACTGAGCGCTGCATCAGCCTCTGCCACAGCCCCAGAGCAGTTCCTTAACGAAACCTTTCGTGAGAATTATTTGCTCACTGGGTTCGCAGCAATCAGCGATATTGCTGCGCCGCCAGGATTGAATGACGCTTGTAGAAAACGCTATGAAGAATGGCTCAAAAATCCCTTGCCGCGAGGCTTTGCGATTGCTGCGGATCGTGGCTGTGGATTTTCTGCTGCAACTAAAGCAACAGCAGCCGATTTGCCAACAGACCCTGCGGAGCGGGCGCTGATGGTGTGTCAGCGTGTACGTGATCGCATTTGCCGCTTGTATGCGATTGATGACCATGTGGTGTGGACCAAGCCATGATTGAAATAACTGCTCAAAATGCGAT
>JBJTSL010000044.1:0-13829 GCA_046076625.1 Allobrachymonas sp. | reverse complement strand
CTGTGATCTTGCAGGCCAGCGCGGGTGCTCGCAAGTATGCGGGCGAGCCGTTCATCAAGCACTTGATTCAAGCCGCAATTGAGCAATACCCCACTATTCCGCTTGTCATGCACCAAGACCACGGCCAAAGCCCCGATGTGTGCCAAGGCGCGATCAATCTGGGTTTCAGTTCCGTGATGATGGATGGCAGCTTGGAAGCCGATGGCAAAACTATTGCCAGCTATGACTACAACGTCGATGTGACGCGCAAAGTGGTGGATATGGCTCACCAACTCGGCGTGACGGTCGAAGGCGAGCTCGGCTGCCTCGGCTCGCTGGAAACCATGAAAGGCGACAAAGAAGACGGCCACGGCACGGATGCGACCATGACGCGCGAGCAACTCCTCACCGACCCCGAGCAAGCAGCAGATTTCGTCAAACGCACACAGCTTGACGCTCTAGCGATCGCCATCGGCACCAGCCACGGCGCCTACAAATTCACCCGCAAGCCCACGGGTGACATCCTCGCCATCGAGCGCATCAAAGAAATCAACCGCCGTCTGCCCAACACCCACCTCGTGATGCATGGCTCATCTTCCGTGCCGCAAGAGTTGCTTGCTCAGATCAACGCATATGGCGGGAAGATGAAAGAAACCTACGGCGTACCGGTGGAAGAAATCCAGAAAGCCATCCAGTTCGGCGTGCGCAAGATCAATATTGACACCGACATCCGCCTAGCCATGACGGGAGCTGTGCGCAAATTCCTCTCGGAGAATCCAGACAAGTTTGACGCGAGAGAATGGCTCAAACCCGCCCGCGCCGCCGCACAAGCGATTTGCAAACAGCGCTACATCGAGTTCGGTTGCGAAGGCCAGGCCGGCAAGATCAAGGGTGACACCCTGCAAGTGGTGGCTGCGAAATATGCCAAAGGCGATTTGACGCAGGTGGTTCACTGATCTGCTTGTATACCGCTGTTTCGCTCCAAAAAGAGATAATCTTCAGCCCGCTGCATCTCGCCAGCGGGCTTTTTCTTTTTCAAATCTCGACCATGAGCCTTGCCGTCCATACCTCCAACATCACGAGTCTTACCCTGCTTGCACGCGGCAAAGTGCGCGACAACTATGCCGTAGGCACCGATCGCATCTTGATGGTGGCTTCGGATCGTCTTTCCGCCTTTGACGTGATCATGGGCGAGCCGATTCCGGGCAAAGGTGTGTTGCTCACGCAGATGGCGCTGTTTTGGTTTGGCAAGCTTGGCCATATCTGCCCGAACCATTTGACCGGCGGTGATCCGCTGTCGGTCGTCACCGATACAGAGAAGCCGCAAGTCAAAGACCGTGCGATGCTGGTCAAGCGCCTGAAGCCGGTGATGATCGAGGCCGTGGTGCGTGGCTATTTGGCGGGCAGCGGTTGGACAGAATACCGGGCCATGCAGTCGGTATGCGGTGTGGCTTTGCCTGCTGGCTTAACAAATGCCAGCAAACTGCCCGAGCCGATCTTCACGCCCGCCGCCAAAGCGGCCGCCGGCGAGCACGATGAAAACATCTCTTTTGAGGCAGCAGCCGGCATGATTGGTCATGATCTTGCTACAAAAATCAAAGCAATCAGCATTGCCTTGTACAAACAGGCTGCGGATTTTGCGCTGGCCAAGGGGATCATCATTGCCGACACCAAATTCGAGTTTGGTTTGGATGATCAAGGCTCTTTGGTGCTCATGGACGAAGTGCTGACGCCCGACAGCTCGCGTTTCTGGCCTGCGGAGACTTATGAGGCAGCCTTCCAAGCTGGCAAAAATCCACCCAGCTACGACAAACAGTTCGTGCGTGATTGGCTGGAGACCGCGCAAGTGGGCGGCAAGCCTTGGAACAAGCAAGCGCCAGCACCCAAGTTGCCAACAGACGTGGTGGAGAAAACTGCAGCCAAATACCGCGAGGCTTTGCAGCGGCTCACGGCTTGATGACCTGCGGCGCAGACTTCTTCAAATACTGCTCCGAAGTCACCCCCATCGACACATAAATGCTCGTCACAGCTTCCATGCCCATGTCAGCGGGCTCCACCCAATCTGGCGGCACATAAAGCAACCCGCCGCCCACAGGCACGGGCGCGGTGGGCACGAGCACGCCAAGATAAGGCTGGCCACTGATCAACACGGGCTGGGGCGTGGAAAGAAAACCCAGCACCGCTGTGCCGGTTTTGGCGGAGGCATTTGCCGGGTGGGTGTTGCCAGAATCCTGCGCAGCAGCAGGGTGCTTGCCGCCGAAATACAGCCACACGGGTGCCATGGATTTGATGTCATCGCCTTCCTTGCGCGCAAACAGGCCGACCAGCTTTTGCGCCACGTCATAAATCGTGCGCACCACCGGGATGCGCAGCACGATGCTGTTGATAAGCCTCGCCGCCCCGCGCTGCAAACCCGCCTCCACCAAGAGGCCAACGGCATACACAATCACCACCACCAACAGCAAACCCAGCAAATACCCCACCAGCTCCGATTCCGTCACGCCCAAGCCCACATAGGTGAGCAACTGCCCCAAGCTGCTGCCAGGGCCAAGATAACTGGAGAGAAACTGCAGCGCCCAAGACAGCAGCAGCAAGGTGGCAGCCAAGGGGAGCACCGCCAGCAGGCCGGTGAGGAAGGTGCGAACGGGGTGTTTGAGGCGGAACAACATGCTTTGAAGCATAGCGGGTTTGGAGGCCGCCTTTCAAAAGCAGAAATCTTCAGAGCGCAAATACTACAAAATCGATAGCAAGCAACGAAGAATATACGCCGGCAAACCACCCAAAACGCTTCAAATCCGCAACATCAATACCCGCGCGCATATGCCTCCAGCCCCACCGCCAGCACGCGCGCTACTGCCTCGCCCACCTCGTCTTGCAGCTCCTGCTGCGCTTGCCCCACAGCCTGCTCAAACGCGGCCAGCCACTGCAAACCCACCGCCGTGAAGCGTACGAGCTTTGCGCGGGCATCCAGCGCATCGGCCTCGCGCGTCACCAAGCCCCAGGCTTCGCATTCACTCACCAGCGTCGTCATCGCCTGCTTGCTCATACCGGCGCGCTGCGCGAGTGTGGTCAGACGCGTGCCCGTGGGGTCCAAGTGGCGCGTGATGTGCACAATGGCAGCGCTCACCTTGCCACGCGCCGCAAGATTGGCCAACTGCAGCGGCGCTTGAGCCTCCTGCGCCATCAGGGTCTGCACGCGGCCATCAAACCGGCGCGACGCCTCGCCCAGCAGGCGGCCCATGTGCGTGCTACGCCAAGCATCGGTGGCTTGCTGTAGGGCTTGCGAAGAGGCATTCATGGAAATTGATTTTAGTCAAATAAACTGACTAATAAATTACTTGTTTATTAAATACTGTACGTTTACAGTACTGCTCAAGCCAACAGTTATTTCTTATCTTTTGATGCGAAGTAAATGATTGGAGTAATCGCTAACTTTTATTCAATGCAAGGAAATTCAATCATGGACGCACAAGTCAAAGGCACAAAAATCGAAGCCGCCAACAGCGAGAAGGCCAAGGCACTGCAAGCTGCTCTGGCACAAATCGAGAAGCAATTCGGCAAAGGCTCAATCATGAAACTGGGCGAAGGCGAGGTGATTGAAGACATTCAGGTCGTCTCTACCGGTTCGCTGGGTTTGGATGTGGCCTTGGGCGTGGGCGGCCTCCCGCGCGGCCGAGTGATCGAAATCTACGGCCCAGAATCGAGTGGCAAAACCACGCTCACGCTGCAAGTGGTGGCCGAGATGCAAAAGCAAGGCGGCACCTGCGCCTTCATTGATGCCGAGCATGCGCTGGATGTGCAATACGCGCAAAACCTCGGCGTGAACCTGCAAGACATGCTGATTTCCCAGCCCGATACCGGCGAGCAAGCGCTGGAGATTGTCGACAGCCTCGTGCGCTCTGGCGCGATTGATCTGATCGTGGTGGACTCGGTGGCGGCGCTCACCCCGAAAGCCGAACTCGAAGGCGAAATGGGTGATTCCTTGCCCGGCCTGCAAGCCCGCCTGATGAGCCAGGCTCTGCGCAAGCTCACCGCCACCATCAAGAAAACCAACTGCATGGTGATCTTCATCAACCAAATCCGCATGAAGATCGGCGTGATGTTTGGCAGCCCTGAGACGACCACCGGCGGCAATGCCCTCAAGTTCTACGCCTCTGTGCGCCTCGATATCCGCCGTACGGGCACGATCAAGAAAGCCGAAACCGCGATTGGCAACGAGACCAAAGTCAAAGTAGTGAAAAATAAGGTTTCGCCTCCGTTCAAAGAAGCGCACTTTGACATCATGTTTGGCGAAGGCATCTCCCGCTTTGGCGAAATCATCGACATGGGTGTGGAAGCCCGCATCATCGAGAAAAGCGGCGCTTGGTATGCCTAAAACGGCGAAAAGATCGGCCAGGGGCGGGATAACACCCGTGAATTCCTCAAAGAGAATGCTGCGTTGGCATTTGAGATCGAAAACAAGATTCGTGAGTCTTTGAATATTGCTTTGCTGCCCGCTGAAGTGACGGAGGCATAACCGCTAAGTAACGCAGAAAACACAAAAGGCTCACAGAATCCGCAGAAATTTGAAAGCTTTCTTTGACTTTTTCTGCGTCTTCTGCGCAATTTCTGTGCTCTCTGTATTGCGCTTTTTGATCTGGCTCTAAATAGCATGTTCGCCCAGCAACAACTCTCCCTCAAAGGCCGCGCCCTCAAAGTGCTCGCGGGGCGGGAGCGCTCGCGGGTGGAGCTGGAACGTAAGCTGCAATCTTCTGAGGAAGAACCGGGGCAGCTCGCCAAGCTGCTGGATGAACTGCAAGCCAAGGGCTTTTTAGACGACCAACGTGCGGCGGATTCATTGGCGAATCATCGCGGGCGGAAACTGGGCACGGCGCGGGTGATGCAAGAGATGAAGGCGCGGGGGATTGAGTCGCAAGCGATTGCGCAAGCCACCGAGCAGCTTAGGGCCACAGAGTTGGAACGCGCCCGCGAGGTGTGGCGTAAGAAGTTTGGGCAACCGCCCCAAGACGCCATCGAGCGTGGCAAGCAGATGCGGTTTTTGATCTCACGCGGCTTTTCTGCCGAGATGATTCGCCGAGTGGTGGCGGGCAGTGATGAGGGGTTGGATGCTTGAGGCTGGCGACGCCGCCTCAATCAATTTGCGTGGAAAAGCCCAAGTCAACGTCACAAGCTGCCAGCCCACCGCGAATGCCCCAATGCTCAAACGGCTCTTCGCGCAGGCAAATCAACACATGATCGGGCGGGATGGCAGCGGCGCAGATTTGCAAATTCTCCACAATGGCGCGGTACAAGCGGCGTTTCACATCCACACCGCGCCCCGGAAACATCGCAATCTCGACCACCGTGCGCTTCTCAGGCTGCGCGAGTGTGGGCGAGGTGATCATGCGATGCGGCGCGTGCACTTGCAGCATCACATTGCGGTCGGTCTCAGGCAGTTTCAGGGTGTGCAAGAGCGCACTTTGCACGGCCTCGATCAGCGAGACTTCTTGCGCCTCGGAGTAGTGGGTTCGGATGTGAAGGGTGGTGACAGGCATGATGAATACAGTGTGACATGCGCGCCTTGCGCCCTTGATGCAAAAAATGCGAGGCTTCGGGTGCTTCTGGCGCATCAATCCTGATCTGCTGCCGGTCTTGCCGGTTTTTTGAATGAAATCAGCCATTTTCCCGGCATAAAATCTGCGTGCAATGCTATACTTTTAGTAGTAACTAGATTGAAGACATTGCCTTGAATTCTCCCGATCAAATTTTGCATGACGTGTTTGGCTACCCCGAATTCCGGGGCAGGCAGCGCGAGGCCATTGATCAGGTACTCTCAGGCGGCGATGCGCTGGTGCTCATGCCCACGGGCGGCGGCAAATCCCTGTGTTACCAAATTCCGGCGATTGCCAAGCATCGTGCAGGGCGCGGCGTTTGCATTGTCGTCTCGCCACTGATTGCGCTGATGCACGACCAAGTGGGCGCGCTGCATGAGCTGGGCATCCCGGCGGCTTTTCTCAACTCGACTTTGGACACGCAGGCGGCAGGCGAAGTTGAGCAGCGTTTGCTCAAAGGCGAGCTTGCGCTTTTGTACGTTGCGCCCGAGCGCTTGAACACGCCGCGCTTTCTCGCCTTGCTGCAATGCCTGTACGAGCAGCAACTGCTTAGCCTGTTTGCGATTGACGAAGCGCATTGCGTGAGCCAGTGGGGTCATGATTTCCGCCCGGAATACCGCTCACTGGCCCTGCTGCACGAGCGCTACCCTGATGTACCGCGCCTCGCGCTCACCGCCACCGCCGATGAGCTTACGCGCGGCGACATGATCGAGCGCCTGCAACTGCAAGGCGCGGCGCAACTGGTGAGCAGCTTTGACCGCCACAACATACGCTACCGCATCAGCGAAAAAACGGATCCGCGCAAACAACTGCTGCGCTTTCTACAAGAGGAGCACGAAGGCGAGGCAGGTATCGTGTATTGCCAATCGCGCAAAAAGGTGGAAGAGACGGCCCAGTGGTTGCGTAGCGAGGGTATCCGTGCGCTGCCGTATCACGCGGGCATGGATAGCCAAGAGCGGCAAAACAACCAAGATATTTTTCTGCGCGGCGACGCAACGGAGAGCAATGCGGTGGTGATGGTGGCCACGATTGCCTTCGGTATGGGCATCGACAAGCCCGATGTGCGCTTTGTGGCGCATCTGGATTTACCGAAAAATATCGAAGGCTATTACCAAGAAACTGGCCGCGCCGGGCGCGATGGTTTACCCGCCGACGCATGGATGGCTTATGGCTTACAAGATGTGGTGAACCAGCGCCGCATGATTGACGAGAGCCCGGCGAATGATGAGTACAAAGCGGTCATGCGCGGCAAGCTCGATGCCCTGCTGGGTTTGGCTGAAGCGACTGACTGCCGACGCGTGCGCCTACTCTCCTATTTCGGCGAAACCCCGCGCGACTCGCATGACCAGCCCAGCTATTTTTGTGGTGCTTGCGACAACTGCCTCACGCCCGCAAAGACTTGGGACGCGACACAGACCGCGCAAAAGCTGCTATCGTGCATTTACCGTGTGCAGCAATCCAGCGGTATCAGCTTTGGCGCAGGCCACATCATCGACATCTTGCGTGGCAAATCCACCGACAAAATGGCGCAATTTGCCCACCAGCAGCTCTCTACTTTTGGCATTGGCGCAGACGTGAGCGAACAGCAATACAAAGCCCTGTTGCGCCAGCTCATCGCTTTGGGCGCAGTCAGTGTGGATGCAGAGCATTTCAACACCCTTAAGCTCGAACCCCTGGCCAAAGCGTTCCTCAAAGGCGAGCAGCGCGTCTTGCTGCGCGAGGCGGCAGCCAGCGAACCGCGCAAAACGCGCAGCGAGAAATCATCCAGCACTAAGGCCAAAACCCCAGAGACGCTCGCCGCCTTGGACAGCGTCGCGCAAGCGCGCTTCGCCGCACTCAAGGCCTGGCGCGCCGAGGTGGCACACGAGCATGCGCTGCCTGCCTACGTGATCTTCCACGACAGCACCCTATTGGCGATGGCGCAAGCCGCCCCGCAAACGATGGCCGAACTCGCTGGCATCAGCGGGCTCGGCGCGAAAAAGTTGGAAGCGTATGGGCAAGAAGTGCTTCGGCTGCTACTCGATGATGCGGGGCAGCAATTGCGGGTGGCTTGAGCAGGCGGAATTATGAAGTCAGAAAATCCGGCCGCAATAGACGCAGAATTTGCGCCAACACCGCGAAAGAGATACCGAAGGCTGTTTTTCTTTTTTGCGTTTTTGGTGCAACCCTTGCGCCCATCGCATCCGGCGATTTGGCTACTGCTTGGCACTTCTTTTTTTATAGCAAATTTTGCCCATTCCATGCCGGCATGCAGCACTTTTTCGCGTCATTTACCAAATGTGAGCCCGCAACTGTGCCAACAAGCGCAACTCCAAGAGTCTGGCGCTCGCTCAGTCAAGGGTCAGCCCATCTACACCCATGATCTGCCTAAAGCAGATGCGAAAACTCGCGTGCTCGTCGTCGGCGGTATTCATGGCGATGAGCTGTCTTCCGCGTCACTTGCCCTGCATTGGCTGCAACTGGCCAAAGAAATCCCAGCAGAAGCGCATTGGCGCTTCATTCCCCTGCTCAACCCCGATGGATTGTTGATGTCGCCCGCACGACGCACCAATGCCAATGGCGTGGACTTGAATCGCAATTTCCCCACGCCGAATTGGGAGCGGGAAGCCAAAATTTATTGGGAGCAGAAGGTCAAACGCGATCCGCGTCGCTGGCCGGGACCGAGGCCTTTGTCTGAGCCTGAGTCGAAATTTTTGCATGACGAAATGGAGCGCTTCAAGCCGCATCTGATTGTCAGCATCCATGCACCCTATGGCGTGCTCGATTTTGACGGACCGACCGCGCCACCTGCAAAACTTGGTCGCTTGTACCTCGATCAAGTGGGCATTTTTCCCGGCAGCTTGGGCAACTATGGCGGCGTGCACAAAGGCATGCCCGTTGTCACGATTGAATTGCCAAGCGCATTCCGAACGCCGCTCAATTCTGAAATGCGGCAAATGTGGCTGGATTTGTTGCGCTGGATGAGTGAACGGCTGCCGTCCAAACCCGCCACGACAGCGCCAAATGCTGCTCCAGGCAAGCTCAACGGTGGTTAACGAGCACCATCCCCACAGCAACGAGCGCCAAGGCAATCACCATCTGAGCTGTGACTGGCTCGCCCAGCCACAGTGCCGCAATGATCAAGGCAAAGACCGGCGTGAGAAATACAAACGCGCTCATTTTGGCCGCCGGATAGCGCGTGAGCATCCACATCCAAACCAAATAGCTGGCGAACGCACCCACCGCCGTTTGGAGAAACAGCGAACCCCACGCAAAGCCCGATAAAGCAGCCGGCGCAGGCCAGCGCTCGCCCAAAGCCCACGACACGAGTGGCAACACCACTGCGCTGCTGGCCAATTGATAAAACAGCAGTCGCTCTGCGCCCACACTGGCCAAACGCGTCGAGCGAATCACCACCGTCGTTAAACCCCAAGACGCACCTGCCAGCAAAGCGAGCAAATCACCCAAGCGCCCTGCGCCCTGGGTGTGTAAGCCACCCCACAAAGCAAACACCACCGCTCCGAACGCACAACTCAAACCCAGCCACTGTGTGAGTCCTAAGCGCTCGCTGCGCACAAAAAGCGGCAAAAGTGCCGCCACCCAAAACGGCGAGGTGTAGAGAAACACTGTGACTCGCGATGCACCGGTGTGCTGCAGCGCCAGATAAATGCAGGCAAATTCAAAGGTGAAGAATGCGCCGGCCACCAAGCCCAACCAGAGCGTGCCGTCGCGCACCCACAGCGCAATGCCGCGCCATTGACACCACAGCATCAGAAGAAGCGTTGCGCCCATCGCCCTCACCGCAGATTGAAACACTGGGGGCACTTCCATGATCGTTGCTTTCGCCAGCACTTGTTGAAAGCCCCAAAACATGCAGCAGATAAGGAGCAAGCCATAGGCTACGCCGTCGAGATGATCTTTTCGCTGCATGGTCTTTAATCGACGCGCATCACAAAGGATGCTCGGTGTAAAACTTGCCGCCATGAAACAGCAGCGGCGCAAGGCTTGCATCGTGTGTACTACTGTGCACTTGCCCAACGAAAACCACATGGTCTCCTTCCGGATAGCGGCTTTTGGCTTGGCATTCAAACACGGCCGCACAGCCTGGCAAAATTGGCACCCCATGGGCATTGGCCGCCCACGCCACGCCCTCAAAACGGTTGCCGACCTTGCTGGCGAATCGCTCAGCCAGATTCTTTTGACCGACCGAGAGCACATGGATCGCGTAATGCTCCGCTTGCTCAAATGCGGCCATCGATGCGGCTTTTGCGCCCAAACTCCAAAGCACCAACGGTGGCGTGAGAGAGACGGAGTTGAACGAGTTCACTGTCAAGCCCAGCGGCTGGCCATTGGGCGCAAGCGCCGTGACGATGGTCACCCCCGTGGCGAAGCGTCCCATCGCTGCACGAAAAGTCGTGGCTGACATCGGCGTGGAAGGAGCAGGGATGGAGAGATGGTTTTTTGCGGCTGACACAGTGTTAGTATGCCTGCAATAGCAACCCCATACTCTGAGACATGTCATCGCCTTTACTGATTGAGCCCACGTGGATTGCAACTTTTGAGCGCCTGCTGCAGTGCTGCGCTGTGCGGCAGGGTGACACGGTGGCTTTGCTCTCCGAAACACAAACGCGCGCTGAACTGGTGGAAACCATGCGACACGCCTGTGCCCGCCTGCAAGCGCAAGCTTTCCAAATCATGATGCCCACGGTGGCCAACCCGCGCACGCCGCTGATTCGCTCCACGGGCGCGAGCACGGCGCTGGCAGGCAACGCGGCGGTGGTGCAAGCGTTGGCGGCGAGCAGCTTGGTAATTGATTGCACGGTGGAAGGCTTGATGCATGCACCTGAATTGCCAGCGATCTTAAAAGGCCATGGCACGAGCCAGCCCAAGGTGATTTACATCAGCCACGAGCATCCCGAAGCTTTGTGTCGTTTGCTGGCTGATGATGATTTGGAAGCGCTAGTCAAGACACACAGTAAGCGTTTGCGTGCAAGCAAAGTGATGCGGATAACAAGTGCATCAGGCACGGATTTACAGATTGCGCTGGATGGCGCACCCAGCGGTGGCAACTGGGGCTATACCACCAAGCCCGGCACGATGACGCATTTCCCCGGCGGTTTGGTATTGGCATTCCCTAAAGCTGGCAGCGTTCATGGCCAGCTGGTGCTGGGCGTGGGTGATGTGAATCTGGCCTTCAAGCGCTACATTGAGCAGCCCATCACACTCACGATTGAAAACGACCATATCACGCGCATTGACGGCTCGGGTGTGGATGCACAACTCATGCGCGACTATTGGGCGGCTTGGGAGCAGCTCGAAGGTCATCGTGCCGCCTACGCCGTGTCACACGTCGGCTACGGTCTCAATCGAGCAGCGCGTTTTGACAGCATGGCCATGTTTGACAAACGCGACTTCAATGGCACAGAACTGCGCTGCGCTGCAGGCAGCTTTCTCTACAGCACCGGTGCCAACGAAACGGCTGGGCGCTACACGCTCGGGCATTTTGACTTGCCGATGCGGCATTGCACTGTCTCGTTGGATGAAGAGATCGTGGTAAGAGAAGGTGTGGTAGCCACCTGAGATTGCCGTCTGAGGCCGTGTGTTAGCTATTCGCTCTCTGCTTTAACCATTTCATCAAAACTCTCACGTAGGGGAGCTTCTCATACAGCTCTTCTGCGGCATCCCAGTAGTCGCGGTGAAACGCAATGCGGCCGTCTGGGGCGAGCTGCAGATGCGAGCAACCACGCACTGCTTGCGGCATCAGCGTGTCAAAGCGTTTGAAGCGAAACTTGAAATCCCAAACGATGAAGCACTGGTCGCCCTGCGTGACGGTTTGGGTGACTGCAAAATGCGGTTCGTGCAAGGCAACATACATGTGACTGAAGATGCGCTGTACTTCTGACAAGCCGCGCACCTCGTTAAATGGGTCTTTGAAGTAGGCGGCTGAGGTGTAGAACTCATCCATGCGCTGCACCGATGAAGGCTGCAGCGCTTCAAAAAATTCTACGATGCGCTGTACGCGCGGATCACTGGCTTGATGTGTCATGGGCTGATTCTTACAGACCCGTGAACTGCCGAGTCATCTTGAAATACAAGCCATGCGGTACGCTGCGCATGAGTTTGAGCCAAGCAGTGAAGCGCTTGGGGAAATGGATCTCAAACCTGCCCGCTTGCCAGCCTTGCATGATTTCGCTCGCTGCTTGTTCGGGCTTAATCAATGCAGGCATATGGAATTTATTCTGCGAAGTCAGCGGCGTTTCTACAAAGCCGGGGTTGATCACACTCACGCCCAAGCCTTCATCGTGCAGGTCGATGTACAGCGCCTCAGCCATATTGATCATGGCGGCTTTCGTGGGCCCATACGCCAAAGATTTGGGCAAGCCGCGAAAGCCGGCTACGCTGGACACATAGCTCAAATGCCCACGCCTAGCTGCCAGCATGGCGGGCAGCACGGCTTCGGTCACATACACCGCACCGATGTAGTTCACCTGCATATGCTGCGCCATCGTCTCGCTCTTGAATTCTTGTGCACGTAGGGGCTGATAAATGCCGGCGCAATACATCATCAAGTCGATGCCGCCTTCTTCGATCAGTTTTTGTGCTGTGGCTTTCACACGGGCTTCATCAGTAACATCCAGAGCCATGGTTTGCATACCGGCATACTGGGTGGCCAGAGCATTCAAAGTTGCTTCGCTGCGGGCAGACACGGTCACCCGTGCGCCCGCTTCGTAAAGCGCGACGGCTGTGGAGCGGCCAATCCCCGTGGAAGCGCCCACAAGCCAGACACGCTTGCCGCGCCATTCAGTGATTTTGGGATTGAGGCTCATGGGGTACTGCTTTTCATTTTGAGGCGTTAAATCTGATTCAATAGCGACGAAAACAAATTGACCAAATTATTTGGGCCTCAATTAGTTTCTTTTGGTGAACGTGACGACGAGCTCACCGAGCGTGATGCCGAATTTGCTCATCGTGGCTTTGTTGATCACCACTTTGTCGTCTAATTGGTACATCCAATCGTCAAACTGCACCTCATAGACTTTGCCATCGACCGGCAGCGCCAGAGCGTAGCCCCAGCGGAAGGCATTGCCGCGTCGCTCGCCAGTGCCGATGCCCACCACATCATCGGCGCGGCCTTCGTAGCGCACCACGCCATCTGTACCCACCATGCGCTTCATGCGCCAGATGCGTTTTTCCTTTTTGCCATCACTGTAGATAAAGTCTTCATCCAAGATGCCTTCTTCGCCGTTCCAGGAGCAGGTCATGGCCACAAGGAAGCGGCGAGCCACTTTTCCAGCACGATCGGTGAAGATGCCCCATCCATCAACGCGGCCATTGAAGTAGCTCTTAAGATCAAACACCGGTTTTTCGTTGGCATAGTCCACGATCTGCGGACGCGTGCCGCAGCCCGTCATGGCAAGCGCAGCCGATGCGCCGCCTGCAACAAGCAAGACACGGCGAGAAGGCGAAATAGACATCACAGACTCCGTTTCAAGACAGTTTTTGGCCTCTAGCCGCCACGAACAAAGCGCCAGATGCTATTAATTTAAGAGCGCATGGCAACACACAATAGGCGATCACCAAGGCTTGCAAAGCCGTCGCATCACGCGCACCCGGCGTGTAACCAAACACATCGAGCAATGGCAACGCTAAGCCAGCAGCCAAGGCCATGTTCAGTTTGGTCGCAAAATTCCACCAACCGTAGTACGCACCTTCATGGCGCTGTGCATCGCCTTGCGCAGCGATTGCACCCGTGAGCAACGCACTCGGAAACGCCAAATCTGCGCCAAGCGCAATACCGGAGAGTGCACACACGGCAATGTAAGCCGAGATATCGCCTGCACCCAAAAGTGCTGCCCAGATGAAGACAACTATCGACAACATCATCGAAGCCAACCAACCCCAGGCAAGCCCCATACGCCCCAGCACTTTGAGCCACAAAGGAATCGCCAATGCTCCCGCAATGAAATACACGCCCAGAAACACGCCCTCCAAGGCCTGAGGCGCTTGCAGCAAATCCTGCACAAAGAACAACACGAGAGTCGCGGGCACGGCGCTGGCGATGCCATTGAGCACAAAGATCGCCATGAGCCAACGAAAGCGCGAGTTTCGCCACGGATGCCACACGTCCTGTTGCAGCAAAGCTGGCTGCGTGGCATCGACGCGAGGCTGGGGTGCAGTTGTCCACGCCCACCAGCCCAGCGCAAGCAATACGCAAAAAGCGCTCACCATCACCGGCAGCCCCGCCACCACAGGCAGCGTGGATGCGAGCAGCACCCCCAC
>JBJTSL010000043.1:0-4291 GCA_046076625.1 Allobrachymonas sp. | reverse complement strand
TTACAGGTTATTGAGCATCGTAGCCATGCATCAGTCTGCTCCGCGCCAAGGATCATTGTTGGCCTTGCTTCTTACATCGGATGCACGCCAAAGCCTGCGTATTCAACGCAGCTTGTCGGCGGCGATGGTATACGTCGTGTGCTCATGCTTAATCGTTTATGGCGTGTGGATAAAGATTGCGCAGGCTTTTGAAGGCTATTTGCTGATAGCAGCGATGCTTGGGTCTTGCGGGCTGTTTTATGCAGCGCTGCGTAGCGGTTGGAATCAGCGCTTCAAAGACCCGTCGTTAACGCTGCCCCAAATTCTCGCGGCCTTGACTTGGTGCGTATGTAGCTATGGCATTGCCAATGAGGCGCATGGCGGCATGCTAATGCCCTTGGCCTTGGTGTTGGTGTTCGGAGTGTTCAATATGAGCCCCCAGCAGGCCTTGATCGCCTCAGGCTACGCTCTGATGACTTTGGGCAGCATGATGCTTTACAAGTCGTTGACTGACCCTTCGGTGTACAACCCGGGCATTCAATCCGCATTGTTTTTAATGGCAATGGCAATAGTTCCGACCATTGCAGGCATTGCGGCCAAGCTATCGAAAATGCGTCGCCGCATCAAGCAGCATAAGGCTGAGCTAGCAGCTGCCATGCGGCGTTTTCAAACGAGTGGCGAAGTGCCTGACGCGATAGATGCTGCAATCAGCCAACAACAAGACGAACTGTGGCAACAGTTTGCCGAGCTCGCACATCAGCGGCGCGAACTCGATGAGCGCCGCAGCATGATGCTTGCGGCCATCAGTCATGATCTTCGTTCTCCTCTGGGGCGCATTCGTATGGCTGCGGAGCTTTTGCCAAAGGCACAAGGCGTCGAGGTGCGACGCGAGTCGATTGTGCGCAATGTCGATGTTGCCAACCGTTTGCTGACAGACTTCATCGACATGGCCAGAGCTGATCATGAGCCCATCGCCGATCGCGTCGATTTAAGCGCATTAGTTCTGGACATCACACAAGGAATCACTGATCTTCGTTTACTCGAGCTGCCTCAGGAGCCTCAATGGTTGGCGCCCGCTAGCGCCATTGCGTTGGAGCGGGCGCTCAGCAACTTAATCGACAACGCCCACATTTATGGTGCCCCTCCAATAGAAATGGGTTTGCGCTGCGATGACACCACACTAATCTGGGTTCGCGATTATGGGCCGGGCGTAGATCCCGCGCAATACAAACATCTCTTGCAACCCTTCACTCGCGCAGAAGCCAACCGCTTGCGGCCGGGCACTGGGCTAGGCCTCGCGATTGTTCACCGCACCGTAGCCCGCCATCAAGGCAAAGTGGTTTTAATGGATGCGAAACCGGGTTTGCGGGTGGAGTTGCACCTTCCCCGCTGCGAACCACAGGTGTAACGCACAAACAATACGATCAGCCCACCACCGACACCTGAGCCAAGCCTGCATCAACAATCAGGTTATGCCCCGTGATACCGTCCGAATCATCGCTGGCGAGAAACAATGTGGGTTTGGCCACATGGATGGACTCCAAGCGGAACTTCAAGCATTGCAGCTCAATGAATTTCTTGTCTTCTTCAGGATTACGCCAGAGCTCATTTTGTCGCGCCGTGACGATGGCACCGGGCACCAACGCGTTAACGCGGATACCGTGTTCACCCAATTCGCGCGCTAGGCTGCGCGTCAAGCCGCTGATGGCAGCTTTGCTGCTGGTGTAGCCAATCAAATTCGGGCGACCCCGCATCCAACTGATGGAGCCCATATTGATGATCGAGGCTTTGGTTCCCGCTTTTTTTGCACGATCTGCCACTGTTTGCGTGGCAAACACTTGATGGCGCAAATTGATGCTCAGGCAGTTATCCCAGTACTCAGGCGTAAGCTCAGACAGGGCATGGCGGTCATCGCGGCCAGCGTTGTTGACCAACACTTGAATCGCACCGAATTTGTCGCACACGCGGCCCAGCATGGCTTGCAGCGCAGGAATATCGCGTACATCGCAGGGCTCGTAATACGGCGCGGCGTGGCCGGCTTTCGTGATTTCTTCAATCAAGGCATCGCCACCACCGGGCTTGGTGCCGTTGAAGGCGACGATGCTGCCTTGCGCGGCAAAGGCTCGCACGATTTCTGCTCCGATACCCGAGCTGCCGCCGGAGATGAAGACAACTTTGTTTTTGAGGCTGGGGTAGAGCGCGAGCATAGGGATTAATCCAAATAAAAATTCACAGGCATGCCGGCCACGTTGACGCGCATGCTGAACACGCAGCCCATCTGCGGCTCGCGGGCGGTTTCTTCTTCGCTGCGGCCATGTCGCGCGCTGGTGAGATACAGCGTCTGCATGTCATCACCGCCAAATGCGGGCATGGTGCAGGTGGTGACGGGCGCTTCGATGCTTTGCAGCTCTTCACCACTGGGCGAGAGTTGCACCACGCGCTTGCCTTCAAACATGGCCACCCAGAGGTTGCCCTGCACGTCCACTGCTGCGCCATCCGGCCTACCGCCATAGCCGCCGTTGGCCGGCTGCCCACTCCTCCAGCCTTCGGGTTTGGGCGCGAACTGTTTGAAGACGCGTTGGTGAGTCATCCCACCAGTGGCCACATTGAAATCCCATGCCCAGATTTTGTGTTGTGGTGTGTCAGCCCAATACACCGTTTTAGCGTCAGGAGAAAACGCGAGGCAGTTGGCCACAATCGCGCTGCCTTGCTTGAACTGCATGCCTTCTTTGGCGGTAAAAGTCCACAGCCTGGCATCGCGGGAGGTGCGCGGCTCAAACATGGTACCCACCCAAAATCGGCCTGATGCATCGCATTTGCCATCGTTGCTGCGGGTGGTGGCGGCATCATGATCAAGCATGGCCAGCGTACGCAATTCGCCGCCCCAGGCCGGCGCACGCACGACGCGATCACGCAGCGCGATGATGAAGCCACCGCTTTGCGCTGGTGCAAAGCAACCCGGCTCGCTCGGCATGGGCCAAGTCTCCACATCGCCGGTAAATGCATTCAAGCGATGCAGCTTGCAGCCCGCAATATCCGCCCAATAGAGCATCTGCTCATCAGGATGCCAAAAAGGGCTTTCGCCTAAGACAGAAGGCGCTGTGGTGACAGTGTTCCAAGAATTCATCAGATCAGGCTCGCAGAAATCGACATCGAGATTTGCCACGATTGTCCGCTTTGCAAGATGCGCACGCCACGCGCTTCAGATTCTTTTGAGTTACCAGCATTCATCGCGTTGTTCGCATGGCTCACGGGCTCAATTGCCACAAAATCTTTTTCTGGCGTGGTGAACACCACCAAATACTGCACATCAGAAGTGATCTCGCAGCGCATCACATCATCCATCAAGCTCGCCTGCCCACTCCAGCCCGAGAAGCAGTTGTCAATCTTCAATGCATCCACCGATTGCGCCAAGCCAGTATGCGCTGCATCTCCCACAGGGATGTTGTCTTGCCCCATCTGCCAGATGCTCTTTGCAGAAAAACTCAAATGCTGCCCAGCACGTTTGCTGAAATACGGATGCCAGCCCAAGCCCACGGGCGCGGCGCTGCTGGATTGATTGGTGATGCTCATCGTCATCTCCAGCGCGTTGCCATGCAGGCGAAAAGTTTGCGATGCATCAAAAGCAAACGGCCACGCGCCTTTGCCATCGTGCTCCAAACTCAGCATGCAAAAGTCATCGCCTGCTTCGAGCATATTCCATTCACGCTGCCAGCCAATGCCGTGGATGCTGTGCTCCTCGCCTGGAAAATTTTGAATGAGCGGATGACTGGTACCTTGCCAATGCAGCTTGGCCTGCGCCAAGCGATTGGAAAAAGGAATCAGCGGATAACTCGCCGATTGGCGCACACTTTGCAACTGCCCCAAAGCAGTCGAGCGCAACACTGGCTGCCCTTTGAACCAAAGCCCCTCAATGCAACCGCCCAAATCAGGGCGCAGATACAGCGTCCAATTGTCTTTTTGGCACACTATAAATTTCATAGCATTTGGCGCAGATTTAATGACGGTAAGCTGGTAATTTGATCTATAAAACAGTCGGAATCACGTCGCTCATGAGCACTGGCAAGCCCGTCTCGATACTGCGATGCGCGGCCATACCGGTGGCCACGGAACGCAGACCTTCTTCCAAAGAAATCTCTGCGGGTAAACCTTCGCGGATCGCTTGTGCAAATTTTTGATGCTCAATCCAGCTCGCACCAAAATGCTGGCCGCCATAGCGAATACTGGTGTCCCACACACGCCGCGTGGCCACGCCGCGCCCTGTGCCAGAAGCCTGGCCCCAGATCTCGCGCTTGCCCCAATCTTCGCGCTT
>JBJTSL010000042.1:0-3498 GCA_046076625.1 Allobrachymonas sp. | reverse complement strand
CTTGACGAGATCGCGCTCGCCTTGAATCACATGCAGGCTCAGAGCCGTTTGGCCGTCTTGATAAGTGGTGAAATCCTGCGCCATCGCGGTGGGGATGGTGGTGTTGCGCGGAATGATGCGCTCACTGAGGCCACCCATTGTCTCGATCCCGAGCGAGAGCGGGATCACATCGAGCAAAAGCAGCTCGCCTTGCGGGTTGTTACCGGCAAGTTGGTTGGCAGAAATCGCTGCGCCCAGCGCCACGACTTCATCGGGGTTCAGGTTATTGAGCGGTGGTTGACCAAAGAACTCTTCCACCGCGCGCTGCACCTGCGGCATACGCGTGGAGCCGCCCACCATGACCACGCCTTGGATCTCGTCTTTCGTAAGCTTGGCATCGCGCAGCGCTTTGCGTACCGCTTGCATGGTCTTGGCGGTGAGATGAGCAGTGATCTGTTCGAAGTCAGCTTTTTTGATGCTAAATTGGCTATTCGCCGTCATAGAATCTGCGCCGAATGCTACCAACTCAGTAGCAGATAGCTGCTCTTTGATGTGACGTGCTTGCGCTTTGATCTGCGCCTTTTCTGCCGCTGAGTCTGCCGTTTTGCCCAGTTGAGCAAGGATGAATTCAGCCAAAGCCGTATCGTAATCATCGCCGCCCAACGCAGAATCGCCACCGGTACAGAGCACTTCAAACACGCCTTGGGAAAGGCGCAGAATCGAAACATCAAACGTGCCGCCGCCCAAGTCATACACGGCGTAAACGCCCTCCGAGGCGTTATCCAGCCCATAGGCCACTGCCGCTGCTGTAGGCTCATTGATCAGGCGCAGCACTTTCAGGCCAGCCAACTCACTAGCATCTTTGGTGGCTTGGCGCTGTGCATCATCAAAATACGCCGGCACGGTGATCACCGCGCCGTAGATGTCTTCATCAAAGGTGTCTTCCGCGCGGAGACGCAAAGTTGCGAGGATTTCAGCGCTCACTTCTACCGGCGACTTCGGGCCATGCAGCGTGTCGATCTTCACCATGCCCGGCTCAGCGATCAGTTTGTAAGGCAGCTTGTCCGCACCCTCTACATCGTTCAAGCCACGTCCCATGAGACGCTTCACGGACGCTATTGTATTCATAGCATTCTGCGCAGTATTTTCGCCGCCTATATAGCCTATTTGCCTTTTATTCTCCGGAAAATAACGCACCACAGAAGGCAAAATCACCCTGCCCTCATCATCCGGCAAACACTCCGCCACACCATTGCGCACAGCAGCTACCAGCGAATGCGTGGTGCCCAGATCAATGCCAATCGCAATGCGCCGCTTGTGCGGATCGGGGCTGGCGCCAGGTTCGGAAATTTGCAGGAGAGCCATCTAGGATTTCGTTGTATTGAAGGGGCCGCTGGGGAAGAGAGGATTTTTTTGAACGCAGAGGACGCGAAGGTTACGCAGAGGTCGCAGAAAAGAAATACAAAAATTTGGCTGTTTCTCTTTTGCGTCTTCTGCGAATCCTTCGCGTTCTCTGCGTTCAAAGATTGAATTTAGAGCTTTCCGAGCCAACCCTTCTATTGTCCCAAAAGTTCAAAGCGCCGATCAATATCGGCTTGGAATTTCTGAATAAACAAAAGGGCTCTCACGTTTTGGGCGGCGGCAGTGAAGTTGCGATCTTTGTCGATCAAGCGCTCTGTTTCTGATAGCATGTCGCGCTTGATATCTGACACCTGCTGGCTTATTTCGTCCAAATTCTCTTCCGTGGCAGCATCTTCCAGAGCTTCGCGCAGCTCCATTTGCTGCATCAGGAAGGCCGCTGGCATGGCCGTATTACTCTCGGCATTGATTGGCGCACCATTGAGCTCGCAGAGATAGGCGGCGCGTTGAACTGGATCACGCAAGCGTTGATAGGCTTCATTGATGCGAACGCTCCACTGCATGGCGATCCGCTGCGCGGCTGCGCCTTGGGCTGCGAATTTATCGGGGTGGGCTTCTTTTTGGAGCTCTTTCCAGCGCATGTCAAGCTGCGTGCGGTCTTGGGCGAATGCTTGAGGAACAGCGAATAGCTCGAAGTCGGTGGATTGGAGGTTCATGGAGATATTCAAAAAATCCGGAGCGCGAAAGACGCGCAAGTTAAGCGTCTTTCGCGACCTGAATTTTCTTTAAACCCGGAATGATTCGCCGCATCCGCATTTGTCGCGTTCATTCGGATTATTGAAGCGGAATCCTTCGTTCAAACCTTCGCGAACAAAGTCAAGCGTGGTGCCATCGAGGTAAGCCAAGCTTTTCGGATCGACCATGAGCTTGATGCCTTCGGTCTCAAACAAGGCATCTTCGGGCGCGATTTCATCGACATACTCGAGTTTGTAAGCCAAACCGGAGCAGCCCGTCGTCTTCACGCCCAAGCGCACGCCAACGCCCTTGCCTCGCTTGGCAAGGTATTTGGTGACGTGTTTGGCGGCTGCGGGGGTGAGGCTAACAGACATGATGAATACGTTGGGGCGGTCGGCGTTGTAACAAACTCAGCACCAAGAGGCTAACGAAATGATGCCCTTGGACAACAGGGCGTACGGAGTTTTTTCAAGCAGCTACCGCAGCACCATGCTTTTGCTTGTAATCGCTGATCGCAGCTTTGATCGCGTCTTCTGCAAGGATCGAGCAATGGATTTTCACGGGCGGCAAAGCCAGCTCTTCGGCGATTTGGCTGTTTTTCAGGTTACCTGCTTCTTCGATGCTTTTGCCTTTAACCCACTCGGTGACGAGAGAGCTGGAAGCAATGGCCGAGCCGCAGCCGTAGGTTTTAAAACGCGCATCTTCAATGATGCCCGTTGCAGGGTTGACCTTGATTTGCAGCTTCATCACATCGCCGCAAGCCGGCGCACCGACCATGCCGGTGCCCACTGAATCATCGCCTTTGTCGAACGAGCCAACGTTGCGGGGGTTTTCGTAGTGATCTACGACTTTGTCTGAATAAGCCATGACTAACTCCAAATTTCTTCAGTGTGCTGTCCATTGGATCGTACTCAAGTCGATCCCTTCTTTGTACATGTCCCAAAGCGGGCTCAGATCGCGCAGTTTCGCGACGTTGTGCTTGATCGTGGAAATTGCAAAATCAATTTCTTCTTCCGTCGTCCAGCGGCCAATCGTCATGCGCAGCGATGAATGCGCGAGCTCGTCGCTGCGGCCTAAAGCTCGCAACACGTAGCTGGGCTCCAAGGAAGCTGAGGTACAAGCCGAGCCGGAAGATACGGCCAAGCCTTTGATGCCCATAATCAGGCTCTCACCTTCCACGTAGTTGAAGCTCATGTTGATGTTGTGCGGCACGCGGCGCGTCTCGTGGCCGTTGATGAAGACTTGCTCAATGCCCTTGAGGCCATTCATCAAGCGCTGCTGCAAGGCAGAAATGCGCTTGTTTTCATCAGCCATTTCTTCTTTGGCAATGCGGTAAGCCTCGCCCATGCCGACGATTTGGTGTGTAGGCAACGTGCCCGAGCGCATGCCGCGCTCATGGCCGCCGCCGTGCATTTGCGCCTCGAT
>JBJTSL010000041.1:0-3480 GCA_046076625.1 Allobrachymonas sp. | reverse complement strand
CCATCGCGCAAACCAATGATGCGCGGGAAGCTCTCCAGGGCACGCTCGACTTGATGCAAGGTGCACACCAGCGTTGCACCGCGCTCGCGCGCTTGGCCGCAGAGCGTTTGTAGCGCCTGCGTGGCGCGCGTGGGATCGAGTGCGGACAATGGCTCATCAACCAACCACAGCGACGCATCAGATGCGAGCAAGCGCGCGAGGCCCACGCGCTGGCGCTCGCCCCCGGAGAGGCGATCGACTCGCCCAAAAATCTTCTCATCCAAGTCAAAGGCCTGCAGCGCACGATGGGCTGCAGGAATATCCGATGGGTAAAACAACGAGCGCAGGCTAGCCACCAAACCCATTTGCGGCAGTTTTCCAGCGAGCACAGCGGTGACGACGCGCTGACGCGGCGGCAGCGGGGGCACCTGCGGCGCGAGGAAGAGTTGCGCCCGAAGCGCTTGCAGCTCGCTCGTGGAAAGCTGCCAAGGCTCGCGCTGGCCCAGCAGCAATTGCCCGTTTGAAGGCTTGAGCGCACAAGCCAGCGCATGCAAAAAGGTAGTTTTGCCTGCGCCCGAAGGCCCAATCACCGCTACCTGCTCGCCAGCAGACACGCCAGCAGAAATGCCACGAACTGCTGGCGCGGATTGGGCCTTGGCAGCTGGGTGGCGAGCGCTTAAGTTCTGAAGGCTAACTTGCAAAACTGATCACACCTGAATCAGAGCAACCCGGCGCTTTTGGCTGCCGCTTCCAAGCCTTTGTAGTTCTCAGGCTTGGTGGGCACATAGCGCGTGGCGCGGTTGAGCGTCAAGATTTCTTTGCCTTCTGCATCATTCATGCTCAAGTCAAGCAAAGCTTTCATGACACGCTCGCGCATCGCGGCGGGCATATCGGCATGCACGCTCCAGTTGTAGTTGAAATACGGTGGCGTGGTGTAGAACACATCGACGGCTTTGGTGTCAACCTTGTTTTCGTTGACGAATTTTCTCCAGACCGTGATGTCGAGCGCCGCCGCCGCAACGCGACCACTCACCACCGACGCAATCGTGGCATCGTGTGCGCCGCTGTAGGCGATGCGTTTGAAATCTTTTTCGGGTTCAATCTTGGCTTCGAGCAAGAAATTGCGGGGCATCAAGTGGCCTGAGGTGGAGCTTTGCGAGCCAAACGAGACTTCTTTGCCCTTCATGTCGTTCAGGCTTTTAATGCCGGAATCCGTTTTGGCGATGAACACCGATTGAAACTTCGTGTCTTCCTCACGCTGGGCAATCGGGATGATCTTGCCGCCCGAGCGCAACTGCGCTTGCACATGGGTGAAGCCGCCAAACCAGACCAAATCTACTTTCTTATTGACCAAGGCTTCCACCGCCGCCGGGTAATCCGACACTGGGGTGAATTCCACCTTCATTCCTAGTTTCTTTTCAAGATAGTTCGCAATCGGCGTGAATTTGCGGGTTTGCTCAGTCGCCGCTTCTTCGGGGATGGTGGTGACGCGAAAGACTTGCTGTGCGTGGCTGATGGCGCCAAAGCTGAGGACGGCGCAGGTCATCAGGCATTTGAAGGTGCGCGAGGGAGAAAAGTCGATCATGAAAAACTCCTAGGAATGAACGGGGGAAAGTCGCCAAGTAAAAAACATGCTGGAAGCCCTGCGTCGAGTCCGCCGGACACCTATTACACCGCAAACGGCTGCGGTTTGCACCTCCGGGCACCCGATCACATCCAAACGCAACGGTCTTGCGTAAGATACGAACGCGCTCAACCGACTTTCGCCGATGACTACACCCCAGTTTTACTCGCTGCATGACAGCACCAGCCCCGCCGTCAAGGCCGCGATCCACGCAGAACTCAACGCTGGTTTGCTCGCCGCCCGCCCCGCTGTCTCCCCCAAATACCTGTATGACGCGCTGGGTTCGCGCCTGTTTGATGCGATCACCGAGCTGCCCGAGTACTACCCCACCCGCACTGAGGCCGCCATCTTTGAGCAATTTGCTGCGCAAATGGCGCAGCAGATCCCAAAAGGTGCGGCTTTGGTCGATTTGGGTGCTGGCAGCTGCGAGAAAGCGGCCAAGCTATTTTCTGCCTTGCAGCCCGCGCATTACATCCCGGTGGATATTTCGGTGGACTATCTGCGCCGCACTTTGTCGCGCCTTCAGCGCGAGCATCCGCAGATCCGCATGAGCGGCGTCGGCTTGGATTTTTCGGCTGAGCTTCAATTGCCCGAGGAGTTGATGGCGCAAATCAGGGGTTTGCCGGTGGTGGTGTTTTATCCGGGCTCAAGCATTGGCAATTTTGCGCCCGAGGAAGCTCGCGCCTTGCTCGCACGTGCGCATGCCTTGTGTGCGCAAGCTGCGCCCGGCGGGGGCCTGCTGATTGGCGTGGACCTCGCAAAAGCAAGCGAGATCATCGAGCCTGCTTACGACGATGCGCTCGGCGTCACCGCCTCATTCAACTTAAACATGCTGCTCAACATCAACCACTTGATCGGCACGAATTTCGACCCGCAAGATTGGCAGCATGTGGCGTTTTTCGATAGGCAACTCTCGCGCATTGAAATGCACTTGCAAGCCAAGCAGGAAGTGACCGTGAGTTGGCCCAGGCATTCCCGCACATTCAAGCGCGGCGAAGACATTCACACAGAAAATTCTTACAAGTGGACCGTTCAAAGCTTCGCACAACTGCTCCAAGAAGCGGGCTTTCAGACACCGACCCCATGGACAGACGCGAAGGACTGGTTTTCAGTCCACTGGGCAACGGCTGCGCGCGCATTTTGATACCATGCCCGGATGGTTGAGCCTACTCCACTGCTGACGCGGCGCACTGCCTTGCTCGCATCGGGTTTTGCCGCGCTAAGCGCTGCGGGCTGCTCGGTAAACCCCAATTACGATTATTCGGGCGCTGACGCACCCCGCCAGCTCTTCGCTGCGCGAGGCAAACCGATCCAACAAATTTGGGCGATGAGCTCGGGAGGTCCGCGTGGCTTTGTGCATGTGGGTGTGCTCAAAGCTTTAGAAGAGCTGAGGCATGCGCCTGACTTGATTGTGGGCGGCTCGGTGGGCGCACTGATTGGCGCACTGTATGCCGGAGGCGTGCGCGCGAAAGAGCTGGAGCGTATGTCGCTCGACTTGGGCGTAACGGATATGGGGCGCCTTGCGCTACTGGGCGAAGGCAAATTTACTGGCACACCCTTGGCAACCATCGTCAATCATGAGCTCACGAAGCGTGTGGGAGGCTGTGAGCTTGAGAAATTGCCGATCGCATTTGCTGCGGTCGCTGTGGAAAAGGAATCGCGCCAACCAGTGCTCTTCAATCATGGCGATGCGGGTGTGGCAGTGCAGGCCAGTTGCGCGATTGAAGGTATTTTCACCCCGGTGCGCATTCGCGGCATCCAATATGTGGACGCCGATTTAGTGACGCCGCTGCCCGTGCGATTGGCTTTGCAAAAGGCTGCGGCGCTCAACGGCGCATCCCCCTCCAGACCCGTTCCACGCGTTTTGGCGATGGACG
>JBJTSL010000040.1:0-5831 GCA_046076625.1 Allobrachymonas sp. | reverse complement strand
GTATGACCGATTACGACGTGGGCGGGTTCCGCGTGAACCTGCGAGCGGGTGTGCGCGATTCGGCTCGCTTGATCGATTTGGTGACAGTGACGGCGGACGGCAAAGTTCTTCGCTGAGGGCGTGAGTCTCAGAGTGCCATGCCTTCAATAAAAAACTTGACCCGCTTGACGCCCTGCCATTCATCGCTCTCTAGCCGATAGGCCAGATGCGCCGTGGCCGGCAGGGGCTCGGTGTGGTTGAACCAGATGCTATCGACGAGCTGGCCATGGTGTTTGAGCTTGAGACCGAGATGCTTTTCAGCGACGAGTCGTTGCGAGACGACTTCCATTTCTTCGCTAAAAATCGGCGGCGCAAAGCCTTGACCCCAGACGGTTTGATTGAGCGTATCGGCCATGTCGGCGCGACGAAATTCGGCGGGCAGCGGGCCGTCGGTTTCTAGGCGGCGGGCGAGCGTGGCTTGGTCGATCCAGAGCGCGGCAATTTCGGCGAAGGCGGCTTCAAAGGTTTCAAAATTTTCTTCTTCGATCGTGCAGCCTGCGGCCATGGCGTGGCCGCCGAATTTCAGAAGAAGGCCGGGGTGCTTTTTGGCGATCCAATCCAATGCATCGCGCAGATGAAAGCCCGCAATCGAGCGGCCCGAGCCTTTGAGCAAATGCTCTTGACCATCTGCGCCGCTGGCCGCGAAGACGAAGGTGGGGCGGTGCAGTTTGTCTTTGATGCGGCTGGCTACGATGCCGACCACGCCTTCGTGGAACTCGGGATCGAAAATCGCTAGGCCACTGGGGTGATTTTCAGGCGGCTGATCATTCGTAAACATGTATTGCAGCGCAGCCTCCGCCTGCTCGCGCATGCCTGATTCGATATCGCGTCGCTCGCGGTTGATCGCATCAAGCTGCTTGGCCAATTCGTCTGTGCGGCCTGCGTCATCTGAAATCAAGCATTCAATGCCGAGCGTCATGTCGCTTAAGCGGCCTGCTGCATTGACGCGCGGCCCAAGCGCGAAGCCAAAATCGAAGGTGCTGGCAATCGGCATTTTGCGGCTGGCTGCGCTGAAAAGGCTGGCGATTCCCGCAGGAGATACGCCGGCTCGCAGACGTTTGATGCCTTGAGAGACGAGGCGGCGGTTATTCGCATCGAGTTTGACAACATCGGCCACAGTGCCTAGAGCGACGATGGGCAGCAGTGCATCGAGCTTGGGCTGCGTGGCTTGGGTGAATACGCCTCGCTCGCGCAGCTCGGCTCTTAGCGCAAGGAGCACATAAAACATCACGCCCACGCCAGCAATCGATTTACTTTCAAACGTGCAGCCCGGCTGATTCGGATTCACGATCACATCGGCCAGCGGCAGCTTCTCACCGGGCAAATGGTGATCGGTGATCAAGGTTTGCAAGCCCAGCTCCGTAGCACGCGCCACGCCCTCAACGCTGGCAATGCCGTTGTCCACCGTGATCAGCACATCCGCAGCTTGCGCTTTCACGCGATCCGCAATCGAAGCCGTGAGGCCATAGCCATCGACCACGCGATCCGGCACCAGGTAGCTCACCTGCTTTGCGCCCAAGAGCCTCAGCCCGCGCAGACCGACAGCGCATGCAGTTGCACCATCACAGTCGTAATCGGCCACAATGCACAGCTTCTTGTTCGCGGCAATCGCATCAGCCAACAGTTTGGCCGCTGGAATGCAACCTTTCATGGAGGAGGGCGGCAAGAGCTTGGCAAGGCCATCATCCAGCTCGTCCAAACTTTGTACACCCCGCGCTGCGTACAGGCGCGCGAGCAGCGGATGCACACCTGCTTGTTCCAATGCCCATGCGCCTCTTGGCGGAACTTCTCTCACTATTAACTTCATAGCACTCCGCGCAGATTCTTTGCCGGCCTGCGGCCTAAAAGGCTTAAAAATTGATGTTTGAAACCAGGCTTTTCGGCAAACCAAGTGATCGCATTCTTTTCGCCACACAGCGTGATGCCGTATTCATTTCCACTTGCGAAGGCTTGGCTTGCCCGCTGCGTCCATTCGGCCAGGAGCGAGCCCCAGGCGCTTGCATACAAGCTGGGGTTGTCTGCTGCATCTTGCAGCCGTGTCTCCAGTTTGATCGTGCCGTTGGGCGCAGGCAATGCATCCAGCGAGCCTGCGCCATCAATCCAAAAAGAATTCACGGCTGGCAAGCGCCGGGCGGCGCGTGCCTCATTGATCGGATGTGTGTAGAGCAGCATTTGCACCTCAGCTTGCAGCCGTGCGAGCTGGGTCTGCTGAGGAAATTCGCCTGCATCGGGCAGCCATTCATTGATGCTACGGCCTTGCACGCGGGAGAGCGATGCGCACTCCAATTGAGCAAACGCGTCGCCAGCTGCCAACCAGCGATTTGCGGAATGAAAGCTGAGCGTGATGCCATCTTGTGCAGCCAGTGGCGCGATGATGCTGAGGAGTTCACGCGACTCGGTAGTCGTCAGCATCAATTGCTGCACCGGCTGCATCACCATATCCGTCATGCCCACATCAAGGTGACAGGGATGAAACCATGCGCAGGGCTTGCGCAAGGTGCCGCTCTCAAAAGCCGCCCAAGGAATGTCACCTTCATCGCTGGGCAACTCCAGCGCTCGCGCATAGGCCATCTCAAAAGGCATGCAGAGGCTCTCGCTGTGCAACTCAATGCGCTCAAACTCTCGCCAAGTGCTCAACAGTGGCGCGGGGTCTGCCTTCAACCCTTGGGTCTCAAAAGATTGAATGCCTGCGCTGGGAACGATGATCTGAGTAAATGCCATGAGGCGATTGTGTCAGACTCGAAGCCTTCTTCGCGGCTCGCACTTGTAGCGAGCCGCAGCAACCTGTCACATTCACTTCGCTTGCAGCAACTGCGGCACGCGCAGCAGTACAAATTCATTGTCATCCGCTTGATTCGGTTCGCGGCTGCTGGAGAATGGTAGGTTATTGTCATTGCCTACGATGATGTGCTCGGCATCGACGATATCGACGTTTTCAATCGTGAAGAAGGGGAAGGCGAGTTTGCCGTCTTGCTTGGGCTTACGTGCGAGGTTGCGCGGGTCTTGAATGCTCAGCAAATCAATGTAGCCAATTTTGCGAACAGGGTTGTTCACGTTGGCCTCGGTCATCTCGATTTTGTAAACGCGCTTGAGCTTGGGCAAATCATGAAAGCAGTTCTCTGCGCGTTGAATCGCGCCGTTCACAGTTGGGCAGGCTTTATCGGGCGTGCCTTCGCCGTTGTCGCGCTCGATCACGAGGGCGGTGGTGGCATCGATCATGTTGAAATCGCCAATCGCTAAGCCATTGGCCTCCAAGACGTATTTCCAGTGGCGGCCTGTCCATTTTTCGGTGGGCACATCGAATTCGAGCACGCGCAGATATTCGCGGCCGTTGAGTTTTTCCCAATCTTTGGCGGCGGTATCCCACACGGGGCCTTCGAGCATCGCATAGAGTTTTTTGCCATCGGGTGAAGAGGCCATGCCTTCATAGCCACGCGAGCGGCGGATGGTGAAATCTACGGTTGCATTGGGGGTGGCAGGCGTCACGATGGCAGGATGATCGGGCGAGCGGGCAGGCTTGCCATCCACTTGCGTTTCAAACACGGCGAGCACTTTGCCTGTCATGTCGGCTTTGATCAGCCAAGGGCCGAGCTCATCGCCGATCCAGAGTGCGCCGCCGGCAAACTGAAAGCTCTCGGTATCGAAGTCTGCGCCTGTCAAATAGCGTTTGGGCGTGCCTTCGTGCATGATACGGAAGGGCACTTTTTTATCGGGATCATGCAGAAAGATGGTTTGCTGGCGATTGAGGGTGCCGGCGGTCCAGTCAATCGTGTAGCGGTTTAAAAACAGCATGCTGTCGGGCGAATTGGCTTTGGAGCCGAAACCGTTGTCGGTCAGCACCCAATAGCTGCCATCGCTCATGCGCTTGATTCCGGAATGACCTTGCAAAGGCTGGCCAGCCATGGGCAAGGAGATGCCGGTGGGGCGGTTGGCCGAGCGGCCTTCAATGCTGTCGAGCCGCTCCACGCGAGAGCCGGTGGTGAATTTGCCGCTGAAGCGCAGGTCTGCGGGCGCGTCGGCAGGTGTTGCAAGAAAGCTTGGCGCTGGCAAAAAGGCGTGGCCTGCAAGCGTGGCGGGAAACTCCGTGGGATTTGTGGTCTGTGCTTGGGCGACAGTGAGGCAGCAAAGGGCTGCAACTAGCGAAGCGAGGGCAAATTTTTTCATGATGCTTTCTTCAAAGAGGGTTGATACAACCTTCGACTCTCTAGCAGCAGCATGACAAGAGTATGATGATTTTGTGACTGTAGGATGACGGTCACTGAGCTTGTTTTCTTGTGGTTCAATTCCTCAATTTTTAAGAATTTCAGGCACTTTGCCGGCTTAGACTCTGCGTAAATTGCTGTCAAAAAAATAGCATTCTACTGACCGAGGAAATCTTCTTGACATGCAAGCATGTCGAGTGTGAAGCTCGGTCGAGTGTAAGAAGCCACCTTTCTATCAGACCAACGAGCCAAAGCAGCAATGACTGATGGATCAAAGACGTGGCTTTCTCCTAATGTAGCACAAGTGTGCGAAAATAAAACGAACAAAAATGAACTGCGAACATCTGTTGCTTGCGGTCAGACGGTTTTCGGGTTGCTGTATGAGCGAATCAAGCGCTCGTAGCCGGCGTGCGCGCGATCAGCCGCATGCATGTCACGCAAAAAGCGCGCGTCGTGCAGCATGCCAACCAGCAGGCTGTAAATCTCAGATACCAATTGTTCAGGCTCAAAATCAGGCTGCAAATGCGCTTGCTCCTGCGCTTGGATCACGGTGCGCCGCAGTGCCGCGCGCCAGCCCAGAACGCCTTTAAGCACCAGCTCGCGCAGCGGCCCTTCACGATCATCCAATTCAAATGCGCCCGCCACATAAATACAGCCGGTATGCGCCTCCACAATGCGAGCGCGCTCGATCCAGCGCCGAATCATGGCGTTAAGCCGAGGCAAGCCCTTGGGCGCTTGCATGGCAGGCACGAACACGTCCGCCAGAAAGCGCCGGTCATACTCTTCAATCACCGCTGCTTGCAAAGCCTCGCGCGAGCCCACGCGTGAGAACACGCCGCTTTTGGAGAGACCAATGCGATCAGCCACCGCCTGCAAGGTAATCGCCTCCAGGCCTTGCTCCGCAGCCAAATCCAACGCCGCGCCAACGATGGCTACGCGGGTGAGTTCACTTTTGCTGGTTTTGGCTTCCATGACTCAATATTCGCACAATTGTGCGAAATTGTCAAGAGCTTGAGAAAATCAATTTGTCGTTGACTTACTCAGGGCTTATCGCGCCCGGTATCGCGTCGGCGTCTCGCCGACTTCTCTGGCAAACAAGCGGCTGAAGGTGGCGATATCGGTGTAGCCGACTGCATCGACGATTCTGGCGATGCTCCAGCTCGTTGATTGCAGCAACTGCTTGGCGCGCTCGATCCGCGCTTGCTGTAGGAGCGTGAGTGGGGAGTGGCCGGTTTCACCTTTGATGCGGCGCATCAGGGTGCGGGGGCTGACGTGGAAGGCTTGGGCGAGGCGCGCCAGGCTGTAGGGCTCTTGCAATCTTTTTTCTAACCATTGCGCGACACTGCTTGAAAAGCTATTGGTCTGCTGCGCTTGCGGGGCGATGAGTTGCGCATCAGCATACGGCGCTTGGCTGCTGCGGGCTTTGGGGAGCAGGGCGATGCGGGCGGTGGCGCTGGCAATCTCTGCGCCGAGTGTGTGCTTGATGAGGTGCAGGGCGAGATCGAAGGTGGCGGTGATCGCGCCGCTGGTGAGAATGGCGCCGTCTTCGAGCAAGACGGCATGCGGGTTGACGCGTGCGGCGGGGTAACG
>JBJTSL010000039.1:0-11958 GCA_046076625.1 Allobrachymonas sp. | reverse complement strand
CTGGCGCTCGCGGTGGACCCGGCCACGCCGCGTATTCCGGGTGGCTCCTCGAGCGGGGCAGCCGTATCTGTCGCCAGTGGCGCGGCCTTTGTGGGCTTGGGCTCGGATACGGGTGGCTCGATTCGCATTCCGGCGGCGCTGTGCGGTCTCGTGGGCTTTAAGCCCACGGCACGCAGCGTGCCCACGACGGGCGCTGTGCCGCTGTCGCACACGCTGGACAGCGTGGGCGCGCTCACCCGCAGTGCGCGCGATGCGGCCTTGGTGCATGAGATTTTGAGTGGCGAGACAATCCATGCATCTCACAAAGCGCTGAAAGACAGCCATTTCGCCGTGGCGCAATCGGTGATGCTGGACGCACTAGATACACAGGTGGCGGCGAATTTCGATCGAAGCTTACATGCCTTGAGCGCGGCGGGTGCGAAAATCACGCGTATCGCCTTGAACGAGATTGCCGATTTGGGCAGCATTCAAGCGCGGGGAGGTTTCTCTGCGCCGGAATTGCAATCATGGCTGATTCCTGCCGGCCTGTGGCCGCAGCGCAAAGCTGAGTTTGACCCGCGTGCCGCGCAGCGCATCGCCATGGCCGACAGCATGAGCGCCGCAGATTATGTGCGCCTTCTACTGGCTCGCCAGCAATGGATCACGCGGATGTCCGCCGCTCTGGCAGGCTTTGACGGTGTGCTATCGCCCACCGTACCACTCGTGGCAGCACCGATTGCTGATGTGGCACCCGGCTTTGAGCGTGATGCGGAATTCTTCCGCGTGAACGCGCTCATGCTGCGCAACACCAGCGTAGTCAATTTGCTGGACGGCTGCGCGATCAGCTTACCCAATCATCCACATGACCAACTGCCCACAGGCTTAATGCTCTGGCATGGTGCGGGGCGCGATGCCGCGGTTTTGACAATCGCTGCGCAAATAGAGCAATTGCTCCAGGCCGAATTCTGATCTCTTCAGACTACAATCAAGGCATGCAAGAAACTATCATATTCATAGCAATCCATGCAGATTCTATGCCGGCTAATCGCCGATTTTCCTTCAAAATCACTTTGTAAGACTATGAAGATTGCAGTGATTGGTGCAGGTATCGTGGGCGTGACCACGGCCTATGAGTTGGCGCGCGATGGCCATGAAGTCTTGGTGTTTGAACAGCGCGGCGCGGCTGCGGAGGCTGCGAGTTTTGCCAATGCCGGCGTGATCGCGCCCGGTTATGTCACCCCTTGGGCCGCACCGGGCATGCCGCTCAAAGTGCTCAAGCAAATGCTGGGCGCGCACAGTGCCTTCCGCCTGAAATTGCCGCTCTCCATGCAGGAGCTGGCTTGGCTGTGGCATTTTTGGCGCGCCTGCAATCCGCAGACCTACACCCTGCATCGAAGCGCCTTGCAGCAGCTCGCGTTCTTCAGCCGCACGCAACTGCACAACATCATTGAGCGCCATGGCTTCGAGCTGGATCATGCACGTGGCTATTTGGTGGCGCTGCGCTCAGCCAAAGAAATGGAGCAGGTGCAAGGCAGCCTGAGCCTGCTGCGCGAGCTCGGCGTGCCTTTTTCCCAGCTCGATGAAGCGGGAGCACGCGAGATCGAGCCCGCCATCAATACCGACACGCGCTTTGCTGGAGCCATTCACTTGCCAGACGATGAAGTGGCCAACTGCCGCCAGTTTGCCCTTCTGCTCAGAGACGAATGCCGCCGCCTCGGCGTGAGCTTCGAGTTCCATTCTTCGGTGCAAAATATGCAGTTTGCCGGCACAGATTCTTCACCGATTGCTACGCTCTCAGTAGCATCTACGGCGCCAGATTCGCAGCTCTCTGGCTTCAGCCGCAGCACCCTCGCGCCAGAAGCTGCGCAGCATAGTCACTCGTTTGACCGCGTGGTGCTGTGCACCGGCGCGCAATCCTCGTCGCTTCTCCAAAGCGCGGGCATTCGGCTGCCGCTGGCCAGCGTCTATGGCTACTCCGTCAGTGCGCATGTGAAAGAGCCTCTCAATGCCCCACGCAGCGGGCTGATGGATGAGCGTTATAAAGTGAGCATCACACGGCTGGGCCAGCGCGTGCGCGTGGCCGGCAGTGCGCAAGTGGGTGGCAGCGCGGGTGCGACGCACCAGGCCGCGCTGCAAACGCTGTACAAGGTGTTGCAAGATTGGTTTCCCGGCGCGGCGGTGATGAGCCAAGGTGTGCAGGAGTGGCAAGGCGCTCGCCCCATGTTGGCCAATCGGCCACCTGTGGTGGGCGCGGGCTTGCAATCGGGCTTGTGGCTCAATTTGGGGCATGGCTCCAGTGGCTGGGCGCTGGCTTGCGGCAGTGCGCGCGTATTGGCCGATGCCATCGCTGGCCGCCCCAGCAAGATCGATACCCAAGCCTTCAGGCTGGCTTGATTTGGGGCTGCTGCGGCAGGAGCTCGGTCGGCGCATCGTCGCTCGGGGGCTGCGATTGCGTGCTGGGGCTGTTGCTGTGTAGCGAAGAGTTGGCTTCGTTGATCATGCGGCCCATGCGCTCGGTCTCAGCCAGCAAGAAACTGGTGTCCACGCCGTTGAGCATTTCACGCTCAATGCGGTGTATACGGTCATAGAGATTGGAGGAGACCGGCTCTTGGTCGGGTCGCAGCATCGGATCGGGCTCATCCACCAGCTCATTGACTGCGCTGCCAACTCCGCTGCGCACATCGTCCAGCAATTGATGCGCCTCCGCGTGGCTGGCCGAGCCGCCCACGCAGCCGATGCGCTTAGCGCTGTCCAGCATCTCGAGGCTGCGCAAGCTGCGTTGCTCCAGCCGATCCAAACGGAAGCCGTACAGTGGCAGCCACGACAAGCTCATGCGCGCCGTGCCGGCCAAGGGTGTACCGTGGGACGACAAGGCCATCAAGCGGGAGAGGATTTTTTGCGACACGCGAATCGCCAAGGCTGGGTCAGGGGGCATTAACATCGTCACGGCAAAAGCGTTACGCGAAATCCGCGCCAAGCCGTCCACCCCCGTGACGCTGGAAGACAGGCTGGCTGCCACCTGCACCACGCCCATCTCAAAGCCTTCCTCACCATGCAAGCGCATCGCGTCTTGCTCATTGATGAGTTGAAGGTAAATGAATACCGCGCAGGTCTGCTCTGAATTCAAGCGCGAGCGCAGTTTGTACAAATGCGCCTGCATGCCAGCGCGATTGAGCAGACCCGTGAGCACATCGCGCATCGGAGAAGTGTTGGCACGCGCCAGCACCTGGCGACCCATGCGGTGCTGCAAGAACAAACCCCTGAGCAGAAAAATACCAGCCACCAAACTGACCAAAGCGGCACTTTGGCCGGCATCGTCGGTTTGGATCCAGCCCATGTAGGCGGCCAATGGCAACAACGGAGACAAAATTTGCAGGGCCAGGCCCGACAACGTGACCCAATTGCGTGAAATATCACGGCACCAAGCCCATGCCATGATCCCCAGAGTGAAGGACAAGACTACTATGACCAAGATCGGCACGCCTGCAAGCACCGTATAGCGCAGCTCATAACTTGCCCAGTACCAACCTAAGACCAACCCGGCTACTGCCAGCACCAGCACCGACCACCATATGAGCGGACTAGATTTGCGCAAGCCCAGAGCCAAGGCCGCCACAAAAGGCAGGGAGGTGCTCCACAGCGTATTGGCGTAGAACTTGATCTCGTCATTGAAGCGAGCACTGTCTGTGCCCATGAAAATGCCGCCCAAGCCACTGCCAAACATGAGCACCATCAGCATCGTGGCACTCATCACTGTGACCGATAGAAAGCCCAAATGACGAAAGTTCAGCGACAACATGAGGCCCATGAGCATCATCACCAAGCTGACCCCGATCATCATGCCCGCGCTCCAGGTGCCGCGCGTGCGCTCGGTTAGAAAGGCACGCGAGTTCTGCAACGCCACGGGCATTTCCAACACACCCTGATGCGCCACCTGCACCACCAAGTCCATACGCCCCATCCGCAGGGGCAAGCTGAAGCTGGGCTGCCTGTCGGGTTGTGCCCAGCGGTCCATGACGATTGTGTCGCCAGAGCTGAGCGTTGTTCAAGGCCCGTTGTCATAGCGGTAAGACACATGCACCGCATCCAGCCGGGGCTGCTTCAGGCTGAGGGTGAAATCGGTGCCCAACTGCTCTGAAACGACTGTCAGGCGCGTCACCAGACGCTCGTCCGCCCTCATGCGTAACGCCCCTTGCCAATCGTTGGTGGAAAAGCGCTCATCGGGCCATTGCCAAATTGACTCCGGTGCCAAGGCTTGTTGGTTGGGCATGTCCACAGCCCCCACCTTGGTCGCTTCCCAGCGCGAGCGCAAATCCAGCGAGACGTTGGCCTGGTCATTATTTTGCACGGAAAGCGCAACGGCCTGAGTCCAATTGATCAGCGGCGCAGAGCTGGCAGTCAGGCCAACGCCCCAGAGCACCAGCCCCCACAGCAAGGCCAGCCAGCGACGTCTCACCTCAAAATCTCCAGCACATCCGAGCGGTATTCCCGGCTGTAGAGAATCACCAGCACGAAAGCGGTAGCAAAAGCAAACACGCCGGGCGAGAAAAACCACGCGATCACAGCAAATGCGAAATAGTAGCCCCGCAAGCCATCGTTGAAAGTCTCGGCGGCGCTGCCCAACATACGGCCTGCGCGCTGCGCAATTTTCTCGCGGTCAAATTTACCCTCTTCGAACTCTTTTGGGTCGGGCATGGAGCCGATCAGCAAGGCCACAAAAGTGTATTGCCGCATGCTCCAAGAAAAGCGGAAAAACGAGAAGACGAAAATGCCAATCAGGATCAGGACTTTCAAGTCAAAGATCAGCACACTGGTGCGCTGCGCAAACGGGATGTCACGCACCAACTCGGTGGCTTTGTCGGTGCTTCCCAGTAGGGCAAATAAGCCACCAATCACGATGATGGTCGTGGAGCAAAAGAAAGCAGGCGTGGAAGACAGGTTTTGCGTGATGATGCCGTCGAGCACGCGCGGGTCGCGCTGCGTGGCCTGCACCATCCAGAAGCCTCTGTATTTATTGGTGGTGGCAATCAAGGAACTGCGCTTTTCACCCTGCGTGCGGGTGAACCATGAATAGCCCACCCAAGCAGAAAAAAACCAGATCAGTGCGAGCCAATCAGGCCAAGGAAGAAGCGATAGCACTTACGTATCGCTGCCATCTTACACAATGCTTGCGGGTTTCCTGCAAATGACGGAGATCAGTCCAGCTTGGGGCCGGGCTGCGGCAAGGCAATCCACTCTCGCTCCCCACTGATTTGCCCCATGCGCCGCTCCTGCCAGTCTTGCGCGGCCTGCACGATGCGCTCCTTGCGGCTGGAGACAAAATTCCACCACATGTAGCGCGGAGCATCCAGCGCTTGGCCGCCGATCAGCACGAGCTTGCTGTCTTGCCATGCGTCCAGCTTGAGCGCCACCCGCGTGTCCACCAATGCCATCTGCCCCGCCTCAACTCGCTCACCTTGCACCATGACCGGTGCATCCAAGGGATACACCGCCAATTCTTGCACCGACTGGTCTAGCGCCCACGTTGCACCAGCTGCTAAATTCAGGTCAAGATACAGTGTGGGCGAAAAACTCTTCACGGGCGACGCCAGCCCCATCGCCTGCCCCATCAGCACACGCAGTTTCACGCCATCCGCCTGCCATTGCGGGATGGCATCTGCTGGCGTGTGGTGAAAACTCGGTTCGCTTTCTTCCAAATCTTGCGGCAATGCCATCCACAACTGCAAGCCATGGTTGACGTAGCTGCTATCGCTTAAATGCTGGGGCCTGCGCTCATAGTGCACAATCCCGCGACCCGCGCTCATCAGGTTAATGGCGCCCGGCTCGATCAACTGCTCAACACCCAAGCTGTCGCGGTGGAGTATGGCGCCTTCAAACAGATAAGTGACCGTGGCAAAGCCGATGTGCGGATGCGGGCGCACATCATGGTTGTCTGCAGGTTGGACCGTTACGGGGCCAAAATGATCTAAAAAAACAAACGGCCCCACCGAGCGCTGAACGGCTGCTGGCAGCATGCGCCTGACCAACATCCCACCACCAAGATCCTTGGTGTGGCCTTTGAGGAGATGAACGATGCTCATCGCACGATGCCTTGGTTATTGCGGGGCAAGCGCAGTCGTGACTTCCGTCGTCACCTGAGTCATCAGCTTGTGCACGGGGCACTTGTCTGCCACACTCAAAAGCTCTTGGCGCTGCGCTGCCGTGAGGTTTCCATCAAGCTTGAGGGTGTTGCGTAGGCGATAAGTGCCAGCCCGTTCTTGGCTGTCGTCGCGCTCAGTCGTGACTTGAATGTCAGTAAGGGCTATTTTCTTGCGCTGGGCATACCAAAGCACAGTAAGCGCCTTGCAGGAGGCCAAGGCTGCGTCATACAAATCATGCGGCGAAGGGCCAGCATCGTTGCCGCCTTCTTTCGGGCTCACATCGGTCGTGAGCTCATGAGCGCGAATGCGCACCTTGTGACTCATCGGATGTTGATGATTGCGTGTGACGGATAGCGACATGGCTGGCTCCTGCAAAATCAAAAAATCAACCGCGTAGCTTCTTTGCCGTTTGAGCAACACGCTCGCCGAAGAGTCGCGCTGTTTCCAGATCACCAGACGGCATTTCCGCAGCTGAAGCATCCGAAGGCGACTGCGCCATTGCACCTGCAAACGAACCTACATAGTTTACATCGTTGCGATTCGCAGCTTTGGAATTGCTCGGCATGAGACCTGTACCCACCCAGACGCCACTATGTTGCATCGCCAGAGTAAACAAATAATGTAGCGTGGACAGCTTGTCACCATTCATCGTTGCGCTATTGGTGAAGCCTGCAAACACCTTATCCTTCCACTTTTGGGAGAACCAGGCTTTGCTGGAAGCATCAGCGAATTTTTTGAATTGCCAGCTTACAGTACCCATGTAGGTTGGGCTACCCATAATGATCGCGTCTGCGGCATCGAGCGTGGCCCATTGCGCCTCGGTCAGATTGCCGTCCGCATCGATCGCGACTAAGTCCGCGCCTGCGCCTTTTGCGACGAAATCAGCCATGCGCTGGGTGTGACCATATCCAGAGTGATAAACAACTGCGACTTTTGCCATGATTTTCCTTTCAGTTGGCAGAGGGAGAAGAAGAGGTTTGGGCCGAATGCGGCGCAAGCGGAACTTGGACTGTCAGCGACACCATTTTTTGAACAAACGGACGAAACGCGACAGCAACAAAAAAGCGATTGGAAACGCAATCAGCCATGCATGCAGCCAGCGGCCCAAGAAACCTTGCGCCAAGCCCGTATTCACTGCCGTGATCATGCCGCTCATGAGCACGCTCATCGTCAGCGACATCCAAAAGGCCATCGCAATCGGTGTGTATTTGGCGGGGAGCTTTTTCATGATCAATCCCTCGCCTCAAAACGATTTGGACAGTTGACCCATCTCGCCCTCCGCAAAATCGCGCTTGTAGGCCATGATGTCTTCGGCGCTATTGCCCATGAACGGACCGCCGGGGAACATCGGCTCCCTGATGGGCGTGCCGCTGAAGAAAACACCGCGCAGTTTTTGATCACCCGCTAGGACGCGAGCCATTTGCGAAAGTTGATCACTTAGTTCAAAAATGATAGCACTCTGCGCAATATTCATGCCGGCATGTGGGCTGTTTTTACTGTGAAATTCACCACTGCGAATCACAAAAAAGGCGTTGTCACCGGCAGCCACTGGAATGTCCACGCTCGCACCCGCTTCGAGGGTCACATCCAGCATGTTCACGCGGGTGAGCCAACGTGCATCGCTTGCAATCGGCGAGCTCTGGCCAGCAAATTCACCCGCCACCACACGCAAACTGCCGCCTTCAAAACTCACTGTTGGCATGTCTTGATGCGACACCCGAAAACCCACAGGTTCAGCGGCTTTATTGGCGCGGCTGAGGTTCACAAAGATTTGCAGCCCATGCTCAGTTTTTCCGTGAGCAGCAGGCGTTTCTTCATGCATCGCGCCACGCCCCGCTTGAAACCAATGCAAATCGCCGGGTGAGATTAAGCTGTGATCGCCCATTGTGTCGCGATTGATCGTGCCGCCTTCTGATTCAGGCAAAGTGAGCGAAACGGCGCTCATGCCTGCATGCGGATGCGGGCCAAACGGATTGGAGCGCAGCGTGTAGCTGTCCACGCCGATGAACGGATCAATCCAGCGAGAATCCACCCGCAGCATTTGCGCACCCGAGATGCCATCAGAGCTGTGATAAGGCATCTCAATCACAGCTTTCACAGCCAATAAGGAACGAAGTTCTGCGCCACACATGATGTGCTCCTTTAAGCCGCTAAATCAAACACGAGAACTTCTGCATCGTTGGCTGCATCCAGCGTGAGCAGCGATTCGCCTTCGAGCTTGGCCGCATCACCGCCCTGCAAAGCTTGGCCATTGACCGACAGTTTGCCGCGCACCAGATGAACATAGGCTTTGCGCTGCGGCTGCAAGGTCAGCTTCGCAGCATCTGCTCCGCTGAGCAAACCGGCATACAGCCGCGCATCTGCATGAATCGAAATACTGCCGCCCTCGCCCGCTGGCGCAGCGATCAGCTTGAGCTGCCCGGTTTTTTCCGAAGCTTGCACAGTTTGCTGCTCGTAGCTGGGCGAAATGCCCGTCACATTCGGCTCAATCCAAATTTGAAAAAAATGCGTCTCTTGGCCTTGCGCATGGTTGAACTCACTGTGCATCACGCCCTTTCCCGCGCTCATGCGCTGTACATCACCTGGCGGAATGCCTTTGACATTTCCCATGCTGTCTTTGTGCGCCAAGTTGCCAGAGAGAACGTAGGAAATGATTTCCATGTCGCGATGGCCATGCGTGCCAAAGCCCGTGCCCGGCGCAATGCGGTCTTCATTGATCACGCGCAGATTGCCCCAACCCATGTGCTCGGCGTCGTAGTAGCCTGCGAAGGAAAACGAGTGGTAGCTTTTGAGCCAACCATGATCGGCATAACCGCGGTCTTGGGATTTGCGAAGGGTGATCATGATGAGGCTCCAAAAAATCAAACTCAAATTCTTTGAACGCAGAGGACGCGAAGGTTTCGCAGAGAGCGCAGAAAAGAAACAGCCAAATTTGGTTTTTTCTTTTCTGCGTCTTCTGCATAGTTTTTGCGTCCTCTGCGTTCAAAGGTTTTTGCATTGACGGTGACTTTAGGCTTCGCAGACTTGTTTGCAATCGAATGATTTTGATGTCATCATTCAAAAATGCAGAATGCAAGAGAGCTCATCACCCCTGAAGCCCTCGCTTTGATCCGAAGCGTTGCCACCCAAGGCAGCATGGCCGCTGCCGCCCGTGAGCTTGGCCTCGTGCCCAGCGCCGTCACTTACCGCGTACGTCAGATTGAAGACGCGCTAGACGTTTTGCTCTTTGACCGCAGCGCCAAGCAAGCCCGCATCACGCCTGCAGGTCAAGAGTTGTTGCGCGAGGGCGAACGGGTGTTGCAAGAGCTGGATGCCGTTGCGCGGCGCGTACAGCGTGTCGCGACGGGCTGGGAGCCGCAGCTCACGATTGTGGTTGACAGCCTCATTTCCAAGCGCACGATGCTGGAGCTGACCGAAGCCTTCTTCCAATGCGATCCGAAAAATTCTTTCCAGAATTCACCACCCCCCACACGATTGCGCATCCAAGGCGAAACCCTATCCGGCACTTGGCATGCCTTACTAGATGGCGAGGCGGATTTAGCGATTGGCGGCGTGGTCGATGGCCTCGTGCAAGCCGGCATTCAAGCCAAGTCGATGGGTGAAGTGCCCTTCGTCTTCGCCGTTGCGCCGCATCATCCGCTCGCCGCCGCGCCAGAGCCGCTCACAGACATGGCCATCCAACAACACCGCATCGTCGACGTGACTGACTCCACGCGACGTAAACAAAGCGTCACCGTCGGTATCCTCCCCGGCCAAGACATCCTCACGGTGAGCACCATGCCTGACAAACTAGATGCGCAAATCCGGGGCTTGGGCTGCGGTTTTGTCCCCGCATGCATCGCGCAGCCCTACATCAGCACAGGCCGCCTCGTCGTCAAAACCACCGAGCGCATCCCCCGCACACCGAAGGTCAACTATGCTTGGCACACACCCGCGCGCGGGCAGCTCGGGCAGGCGCTGTCGTGGTGGCTCAAGCAGTTGTCAAGCAGCGCAACACGAGATGCACTGCTCAATCGGCATTGACCACGCAAGCCTATCTATCCACGCAACCAAGTCAACGCATGCAAAGCGAGCATGCCGCCAGCTACCGTGGCCAAAATATTGCCTTTGGTTTTGAGCGCGATACCGAAGGCGATCACCGCGGCCACGTAGCGCGGCCAGAGCGCCCAGCCGCCGAATTGGCCTGCGGAGATGAACAAGCCCGTGCCAACAATCGCGGCGAAGATGGCAGGGACAATGAGCTTGAGGCCGTGTGAGAGCCATTCGGGCATGTCGCGGTTGGCAAACAGGCCGATGAAGGAGTAGCGGATCAAAAACGTGCCAATCGCTAAACCGAGAACGATGAGCCAACTGTCCAGTGCGGTGAAGGTGTTCATGCTGCTTCCCTCACACCCAGCACGCGCTCCGCGGCCAAACCAGCCAGCAGCCCAACCGAGCAAGCCGCGATCATGCCCAGCTTAAGCGGCAGCGCAAACAGCATCACACTGGCCACACCGCCTGCCACCGCAGCCGCTGCCAGCGGCATGCTGCGAATGACTTGCGAGAGCGTGGCGATGAACGCGAGCGGAATCGCAAAATCAAGCTGCCAACTTGCAGGGATCACATTGCCTGCAAAAACGCCCAAGCCACAGAAAATCAACCACGCTGGCCAAATCACACAGGTGATGCCGGCGTAATAAGCCAACAGCACCTCGTTATCTTCTTCGGGCCTTTGCTGCCTGCGCTGCTCCATGAAGGCAAAGGCGTTGTCCACCAAAAATGCAGCCACCAGCATGCGGCGCGGCGTGGTCATGCGGCGCACGCGCGGCGCGAGCGTGGCGCTGTAAACCGCCATGCGCAGATTGACCACCAAGCCGGAGAGCACAGCCACAATCACAGATGCCGAGCCTTGCAACAACTGCGCGAGCACCGCTTGCGAAGAGCCGCCATAGACCAAGCCCGCCAACGCCAAAGCAGCCGTGATTTCCAAGCCCGCATTCACCGCAGCCACACCGCAAACGATGGCAAATGGCAAATACGAAGGCACCATGATGAGCGCATCGCGTGCGCCATCCCAAAAGGCGTTTTTAGAGTCTTTTTGATTGTCAGCCGGCATAAAATCTGCGTGAGGTGCTATTTATTTGATAGTAGATACTGGATGAGTCGCAAGCCATGTTTTCAACCTACGCACACCTTCCTCCAGCCGCGCAAGGTCTTTCGAGGCAAAACACCAACGCAACCAGCCCTGCGCCTCCGGCGCAAACGCGTCGCCTGGCGCGAGACCCAAACCCGCTTCAAGAACCAAGCGCTTCGCAGTGAGCAAGGCATCCGCATGCCCCGCGATCTTGAAAAAGGCATACATGCCCCCCGGGCGCGCTGCTCACTTGCACACTAGGCAGCGACTGCAAGAGCGGTACCAGCGTGTCGCGGCAAGTTTGTAAATGCGCCATTATTCTTGGAGTCACTTCCTCCGTGCGCTGCAACGCCAACACGGCGGCTTTTTGAATGAAAACCGGGCTGCACGAAGTGTTGAACTCAATGAGCTTGCCTACCTGCGCGCTCACGCCTTCGGGCAAGATCATCCAGCCCACGCGCCAACCCGTCATGAGAAAGCTTTTGCTCATGGAGCCCACGGTGATCACGCGATCTTGCGGCGTTGAAATATCGAGGAAGCTTGGAGCGCAGCCATTGGTCGTGTCGCCACGGTAATACAAGCGCTCATACACCTCATCGGCCAAGATCCACGTGCCCGTCTTGCGGCAATGCGCGAGGATGGCCTCACTCTCGGCTCGCGTGAGCGTCCAGCCCGTGGGATTGTTCGGCGCGTTGATGACGAGCAGCTTGGTTTGTGACGTGATCG
>JBJTSL010000038.1:0-12556 GCA_046076625.1 Allobrachymonas sp. | reverse complement strand
GAATATCCAGCACCACGCCGCCCTCGCCCCGGCGGGTGATGTTCAAGGTTTGATAGAGTGTGTAATCAACGTTGTTCATGGTGTTTTAGAGGTTCGGCCAGCACAAAATCTGCGTGGAATGATATGAATAAATGAGCGTTTAGTGCATGGCATGTTATCGCGCAGACGGCAGGCTGATGCGCAGCTCTTTGCCTTGCTGCTCCAATTTCAAGCGCCCGAGCACATCCATGCCCAGCAGCCCGGTGCGTTCCATCTGCGGGAGAACAGCGATGCGCTGGCGCTCAAATCGCAGGCCGCCGTCGAGCTCCAGCGTGGCTTGCGTGATGAAGCCTTGGCTGAGGCCGTTGGCCGTGTTGAAGCTGGCGTTCTCTCCGGCAGGCAGCTTCAGCTCATCGGCCAGCGCTTGGGAGATGGCGCTACGCGTGGCACCCGTGTCCACCATGAATTCCACCTCTCTACCGTTGACTTGCGCCATCCAGAAATAATGCCCACTCCGGTCGCGCGGCAGCACGATCTGGGTTTGACCCGCAGCGTCGGTGACGAAGCGCGGCTTGCGCTGCTCGGCCTGCCACCACTGCATGCCCAGAAACAGCACGATGAAGATCAGCCCATACACCGTGAGGATTTTCAGTGTGCGAGGCAGCTCTTGCATCTCAATGCCTAAAATGCCGCGCGCCCGTGAACACCATGACCACGCCGCGTTCATTGGCTGCATCCATCACCTCTTGATCACGCATGCTGCCGCCGGGCTGGATCACGCAGCGTGCACCTGCATCGACCACCACATCCAGCCCATCACGGAATGGGAAAAATGCGTCCGACGCTACCGCCGTGCCTTGCAGGCTCAGGCTGGCGTGCCCTGCCTTGATACTCGCAATGCGCGCCGAATCTAAGCGGCTCATCTGGCCTGCGCCGACGCCCATGGTCATGCCGTCTTTGCAAAACACAATCGCGTTGGACTTCACAAACTTCGCCACTTTCCAAGCAAAGAGCAAGTCTTGCAGCTGCTGGGGCGTGGGCTGAAGCTTGCTGACTACTTTCAGGTCGTCAAGTTTCAACTCATGGTTGTCTGCGCTTTGCATCAAAAGGCCTGAGCCGATGCGCTTCACGTCAATTGCGTTTTGGCCTTTATCCCAAGCGGTATTGCCACCCGGCGGCAAAGCAATTTCCAGTAGTCGCACATTGACCTTCGATTTGAAGACAGCCAAGGCTTCTAACGAGAAGCTTGGCGCAATCAACACCTCCACGAATTGCTTGGAGATTTGCAGCGCGGCTTGCTCATCCAGCGGGCAGTTCAAAGCAATGATGCCGCCAAAAGCGGAGGTGGGATCAGTTTGAAAGGCTTTGCTGTACGCGCCGAGTGCATCTGCTCCTAAAGCGACACCGCAGGGGTTGGCATGCTTGACGATCACGCAGGCGGGCGTGTCAAAGCTTTTGACGCATTCCCACGCCGCATCGGCATCGGCAATGTTGTTGTAGCTCAACTCTTTACCTTGGAGTTGTTTGGCCATCACCAGTGAACCTGGCGCAGGATATAGGTCGCGATAGAGCGCAGCGCTTTGATGCGAATTCTCTCCATAGCGCAAGTCTTGCAGTTTCACAAAACGGCCATTCGCTTGAGAAGAAAACTGGGATCTCGCCGGCACGGAATCTGCCTTAGATGCTTCGAAATCGATAGCAGACAGATAGTCGCTGATCGCGCCATCGTAGTTGCTGATGCGGTTGAATGCCGCCACACTGAGCGCGAATTTTGTTTTCTGGGAAATGCCACCTGATTTCAACTCGGCAATCACACCTGCATATTGCGAGGCATCAGTCAACACAGCCACATCTTTCCAGTTTTTGGCGGCGCTGCGCACTATGGCTGGGCCGCCAATGTCAATGTTTTCAATCGCGTCTGCCAAGGTGCAGCCGGGCCTGGCTACAGTGGCTTCAAAGGGGTAGAGATTCACGATCAAGATATCGATGGGCTCAATCGCATGCTCTTTTAAAGCGTCTAGATGGGCCGGTAAATCGCGCCGCGCGAGTAATCCGCCATGCACTTTGGGATGCAGCGTTTTCACGCGGCCATCCAGCATCTCTGGAAAGCCCGTGACCTGCGCAATCTCGGTGACGGGCAGGCCATTGTCAGCCAACAGCTTGGCGGTACCGCCAGTGGAAATCAGTGCAATGCCCAATGCATGCAGTTCACGCGCCAGCTCCAACACGCCAGTTTTGTCAGATACAGAAATCAATGCACGCATGGTGCCTCCCTCCAGTTGAATCAATCGGTCTATAAAAATTGAGTCGCTTCACAGCATGCCGTGCTCGCCCAGCTTTTTGTGCAAGGTATTGCGGTTCAGCCCCAGCCACAGCGCGGCTCTGGACTGGTTGTTGCCCGCATGCTTCATCACGACTTCCAGCACTGGTTTTTCATAAATCTTCAGCATCATGTCGTACAGATCATGCGGCTGCTCGCTTCCTAAATCCTTGAAATATGCTTCCAAGCTGCTGCGCACGCAATCTTCAATGTTGTTTTTGCTCATACTTCACTCGTTTCAACTTCATCTTCTTGGGTGATCAGCTGGGATTGCACCGGCAGGCGATCCATGTTCGTCGCCAATTCATCCAAATATTCAGCCACGGCTTGATGCTGCTGCTGCGCATCATCCACCTCATTCATTCGCTGGCGAAATGCCTCTCCGCCGGGCAGCGCGCGCACATACCAGCCAATGTGTTTGCGCGCACTGCGCACGCCGGTGAACTCGCCATATAGCGCGTAATGCTCGAGCAAATGCGCGAGTAAAGCGCGGCGCAGCTCGGCCACCAAGGGCGGCGCGAGCAACTCGCCCGTTTTGAGGAAATGCGTGATCTCCCTGAAAATCCAAGGGCGACCTTGTGCAGCGCGGCCCACCATCACCGCATCTGCGCCGGTGTAAGTCAGCACCTGCTTCGCTTTTTCAGCCGAATCAATGTCGCCGTTGGCCACTAGCGGAATACGCAAACGGCTTTTGATCTCAGCCATGGTGTCGTATTCGGCGACGCCTTTGTAGCCTTGCTCGCGTGTGCGGCCATGCACGGTGAGCATTTGAATGCCCGCATTTTCAGCAGCTAAGGCGATGCGAAGTGCGTTCTTTTGCTCTGCACACCAGCCCGTGCGCATCTTCAAAGTCACGGGCACGCCATGCGGCTGGGCGGCATTGACCACGGCTTGAATAATGCCCAGCGCCAAGCTTTCGTTTTGCATCAGCGCTGAGCCTGCCCACTTGTTACACACCTTCTTGGCGGGGCAGCCCATGTTGATGTCAATGATCTGCGCGCCTTTGTCAATGTTGTAAGCGGCAGCCTCGGCCATCATCTGCGCGTCCGTGCCGGCAATCTGCACGGCAATCGGTGCGCTTTCGCCCTCATGGTTCGCGCGTCGGGAAGTTTTCAAGCTGGCCCACAAATCCTTGCGCGACGTGACCATCTCGCTCACCGCATAGCCCGCACCGAAGGATCTGCAGAGCTTGCGAAACGGCAAATCCGTTACTCCCGCCATCGGCGCTGTGAACACCGGATTGGGCAACTGATAGGAGCCAATCTTGGGGCCTAAAAGCTCGGGAGTCATAGGGATTGTTGTACTGCGCAATTGCTGAAAAAAGAGGCATGAGTATACTCCCAGTGCTTCTTTCATCTTATGGAAAATTTACCTTCTTGGCTCACCGCAAGCATGGCTTGGCTGACTCTGCCGCAGCATGGCCTGTCCACCGTATTTTTCATCTCACTGATCTCGGCCACGCTCCTGCCTTTGGGCTCTGAGCCTGCGGTGTTTGGCTTGATCAAGCTCAACCCCGAACTCTTCTGGCCTGCGATTTTGGTAGCCACAGCAGGCAACACGATTGGCGGTGCGATTGATTGGTGGTTTGGCTATGGCGCACACAAGGCAGTGGACAAGTACAAAGGCCACAGCGTGCATCTGAAAGCCTTGCAATGGCTGGAGCGGCTCGGGCCTAAGGCCTGCTTGTTGTCGTGGCTGCCCGGGGTGGGCGATCCGTTGTGTGCGGTAGCCGGCTGGCTGCGTTTGCCATTCTGGCCTTGCGTGGGCTATATGCTGATCGGTAAATTCCTGCGATACCTGATCATGACTTCGCTGCTGCTTTGGGTCTTTCCGGGCGGCTTGTCCATCGGCTGAGCAATCAAGCACAAAAAAACCCGCCACTTGCGCGGCGGGTTTTTGAACAAGCTCAAACCCGATCAGGGCTTGCTGGCTGTGGGAAACGGCCAGGCTGCCTGCGGGTTCAGAGTCGTCTGAGCCGCAGGGGCAGCGGGTGCTTTCGCTGCTTTCTTGGCAGCAGGTTTTTTGGCTGCTTTTTTGGCAGCAGGCTTTTTGGCGGCTGGCTTTTTAGCAGCAGCTTTCTTTGCTACTTTCTTCGCAGCAGCCTTTTTCGCCGGAGCCTTCTTCGCTACTTTCTTCGCAGCGGGCTTCTTAGCGGCAGCCTTCTTTGCAGGCGCTTTCTTCGCTGGACCCTTCTTCGCTACTTTCTTCGCAGCGGGTTTCTTTGCTGCAGCTTTTTTTGCAGCGGGTTTCTTTGCAGCGGCTTTCTTTGCCGGAGCTTTTTTCGCAGTTGCCATGATTGTTTCTCCTAGATCTAGTTTACGGATCAACAGTAAAAACACTTCGCGCACGGATGTGCACCAAGCGATTCAAAGCACTGGGCATCGCTGCCCAACACTCTGAATGGGTTCGGTTTGCAGACCCTATCTTGGATCTTGTGCAAACCTGAATGCCACACCTGCTGTCCGCCTGCGCTTAGGACTTGCCGCTCATCGAGCCGCTCAATCCCAAGACAGCGCACCGCCGGATTGGTATTCAATCACTCTCGTCTCAAAGAAGTTGCGCTCCTTCTTCAAGTCGATCATTTCACTCATCCAAGGGAAAGGATTTTCTTCCCCTGGAAACAATTCTTCGAGGCCAATCTGCACCGCACGTCGGTTGGCGATGTAGCGCAAATAGCCTTTGAACATAGAGGCATTCAAGCCCAGCACGCCACGCGGCATGGTGTCTTCAGCATAAGCGTATTCAAGCTCCACGGCTTTCATAAACAGTGCTTTGATCTCGGCTTTGAACTCAGCGGTCCACAAATGCGGATTCTCCAGCTTGATCTGGTTGATCAGGTCAATGCCGAAATTGCAGTGCATGGATTCGTCGCGCAGAATGTACTGATACTGCTCCGCCGCTCCCATCATCTTGTTCTGGCGACCCAGCGCCAAGATTTGCGTGAAGCCGACGTAGAAGAACAGGCCTTCCATCAGGCAGGCAAACACAATCAGGCTCTTCAAGAGCTTCTGGTCGTTTTCTGGTGTACCGGTTTTGAAATGCGGGTTGGTCAGCGTGTCGATGAACGGGATAAGGAATTCATCTTTGTTGCGAATGCTGGCCACTTCATGGTAGGCGTTGAAGATTTCGCTCTCGTCCAAGCCCAGCGATTCCACAATGTACTGGTAGGCATGCGTATGGATCGCTTCTTCAAAAGCTTGGCGCAGCAAGAATTGGCGGCATTCAGGCGCTGTGATATGGCGATAGCTGCCGAGCACGATGTTGTTCGCAGCCAAAGAATCCGCAGTCACGAAAAAACCGAGATTGCGCTTGATCAGGCGGCGCTCATCATCGGTCAAGCCATTGGGATCTTTCCAAAGCGCGATATCGCGCGTCATGTTGATCTCTTGGGGCATCCAGTGATTGGCGCAAGTGGCCAGATATTTTTCCCAAGCCCATTTGTATTTGAAGGGCACAAGCTGGTTCACATCGGTGGCGCCATTGATGATGCGCTTGTCGGCGGCATTCACGCGGCGATGCGTGCTGGCTTGATTGGAATGCTCTGCGGCTTGCGCAACCGCAGCGAAATTGGCGGGCACGGGAGCACCGTCATCCAGCGTGCGGCGTTCCTGCTGGGAAACAGCGGAGGGCAAGGCATCCAAGTGACTCGCGAGGCGATCACCAGATGGAATTTCTTGCAGTGCGGGTTTGACTTCTTCGTCCCAGGTCAACATAAAGAATGCTCCGATTATGAGAGCAGATGCGTAGCAATGCAATCGTTTTGATCGATCATGCAAGTGTTGCGCACCATTGGCTCCGTGATTTGTTGCACATTTGCATCGTTTTCATGCAGATGTGATGCTGGATGTTGAGTGCTATCAATTCAATAGCGCACAACATACAGCGCGAAAATTTCAGTTATTGGCAGGCCTCACAGGTCGGATCGTCCACACCACAGAACTTGATGTCTGTCGCCGGCGTGGCAGACAGCTGCGCTTGAGCGGCTGCAGCAGCGGTCTCCATCGCACTCATGGCAGGTTTCGGTGGTGTCACAGTTTTGGTGCTGGCAGCTGCAACACCCGCACTGCCGGAAGACACTGCATTGAGTTGCCCAGAAGTCACTGTGGACTTTTCTGCATGTGTCGCACCCACCGTTCGCAGGTAATACGTCGTCTTGAGGCCACGCAGCCATGCGAGTTTGTAGGTGTCGTCCAGCTTCTTGCCGGAAGCACCCGCCATGTAGATATTGAGCGATTGCGCTTGGTCGATCCATTTCTGGCGACGTGCAGCAGCTTCGATGATCCACTTGGTGTCCACCTCAAACGCGGTGGAGTACAAAGCCTTGACTTCTTGCGGCACACGGTCAATCGGGCGCAACGAACCATCGTAGTGTTTGAGATCGACCACCATCACGTCGTCCCACAACCCTAGGCGCTTCAGATCACGCACGAGGTAATGGTTAATCACGGTGAATTCGCCCGACAAATTGGACTTGACCGAGAGGTTACCAAAGCAAGGTTCGATGCAGGCGTCCACACCGATGATGTTGGAGATCGTGGCTGTGGGCGCAATCGCGACGCAATTGGAATTACGCATGCCGTCTTGCGCGATTTTTTTGCGCAGTGCATCCCAATCCAGCGTGGCCGAGCGATCCACGTCCACATAACCGCCACGCTCTTTGGCCAGCAAATCCAAGGTGTCCAGAGGCAAAATGCCACGATCCCAGAGCGAATCCTTGTAGCTGGAGTATTTACCACGCTCTTTAGCGAGTTCCGTGGAGGCCCAATAGGCGTAGTAACAAATTGCCTCCATCGATTCGTCGGCAAACTGCACAGCAGCATCACTGCCATAGGGCGTGCGCAGCTCATACAAGCAGTCTTGGAAAGACATCAGACCCAAGCCCACGGGACGATGGCGCATATTGGAGTCGCGCGCTTTCTTCACAGCGTAGTAATTGATGTCGATCACGTTGTCCAGCATGCGCATGGCCGTGGTAATGGTCTTTTTGAGCTTGGCATGATCCAGCTCTTTACCGTTCGCACCGTCCTTCAAATGCTGCACGAGGTTCACTGAACCGAGGTTGCACACTGCGGTTTCGGTGTCAGACGTATTCAGTGTGATTTCCGTGCAGAGATTTGACGAATGCACCACACCCACATGTTGCTGCGGCGAGCGGACATTGCAAGCATCTTTGAAAGTGATCCAAGGATGACCTGTTTCAAACAACATGGTCAGCATCTTGCGCCAGAGGTCAGATGCCTGCACCTTTTTGTGCAGCTTGAGTTGGCCCGCCGCAGCCTTCTGCTCGTAGGCCACATAGGTTGTCTCAAAATCCGAGCCAAACAGGTCGTGCAGATCAGGCGTGTCGGCGGGGGAGAACAAGGTCCACTCGCCTTTTTCCATCACGCGGCGCATGAACAGGTCAGGAATCCAATTGGCAGTGTTCATGTCATGCGTGCGGCGGCGGTCGTCACCCGTGTTTTTGCGCAGCTCCAGGAACTCCTCAATATCCAAGTGCCAGGTTTCCAGATAGGTGCAAACCGCACCCTTGCGCTTGCCGCCTTGGTTCACCGCCACAGCGGTATCGTTGACCACCTTAAGGAAAGGCACCACGCCCTGCGATTCGCCATTCGTGCCCTTGATATGTGATCCCATGGCGCGCACACGCGTCCAGTCGTTGCCCAAGCCGCCGGCGAATTTAGACAGCAGCGCATTTTCTTTGATGGACTCGTAGATACCATCCAAGTGATCAGGCACGGTCGTCAAATAGCAACTTGACAACTGGGAGCGCAAAGTGCCACTGTTGAACAGCGTGGGCGTGCTGCTCATGAAATCGAAGCTGGAAAGCACTTCATAGAACTCAATCGCCCGGGTTTCGCGGTCAATTTCATTGAGCGCCAAGCCCATGGCCACGCGCATGAAGAAAGCCTGAGGCATTTCGATGCGGGTTTTGCGTACATGCAAGAAATAGCGGTCGTACAGGGTTTGCAGACCGAGGTAATCGAACTGCAAATCGCGCTCTGGCTTGAGAGCCGCCCCGAGGCGTTTCAAATCGAACTGCTCAAGCTTTTCATCGAGCAGCTCGTTCTCCACACCTTTGCGGATGAAACGCGGGAAGTAGTCCACATACAACTGCGACATTTCGGCCTGCGTGGTTTCTTTGCCAATGATTTCCTTGCGGATCGTGTGCAGCAACAGGCGGGAAGTTACATAAGTGTAGTCTGGCTCTTTTTCAATCAAGGTACGCGCCGCAAGGATGGAGGCTTTGTAGACTTCGTCAACCGGCACACCATCGTAGAGATTGCGCATGGTTTCAGCCAAGATTGGCTCGGGGCTCACATCCTTTGACAAGTTCGCGCAAGCCGACTGCACCAACACTTGCAATGCTGCGATATCCAGCGGCATGCGCTTGCCTGCATCCATCACATGCAAGGTCGGCATGGCGACTGCTGGCGTGGCTGGGGCTTTGGCGCGCTCTTGCGCCCGGCGCTCACGGTAGAGCACATACGCGCGTGCTACTTCCAGATGCTCACCTCGCATCAAGCCCAGCTCCACCTGGTCTTGCACATCCTCAATATGGAAGGTGCCACCACCGGGGCGCGACCGCATCAACGCCCGCACCACGAGGCTGGTCAGTGCATCCACCGCCTCACGCACACTGGCCGAGGCTGCGCCCTGCGTACCATGCACAGCCAAAAAAGCCTTCATCATGGCCACAGCAATTTTGCTAGGCTCAAAGGGTACGACAGCCCCGTTGCGGCGAATGATCTGGTAATTGGCGTAGGGATTGCTCGCTGGATGAACGGACGAGCGCGACTCAGCGACATCGCTGGCCACATAAGTGACGGTGTTCTTGAGGGATGTGGTTGCTGTTTGCATTGTTTCCTCGTTAATAAATGGTCATACGCGGTGGTGCGTGTCTTTTTAAATGGCGATACCTGTTGTGAATGCCTGTGCCCTCAGTCGGGTCTGTGTTTTGTACTATCAAAACTGTAGCCCCGATGTGGCTGTGACACTATATCTAGTGTTACCGGCTTTGGCAAGACACTATAGGTAGTGTATCGAGCTTGGCGGCTTGTGGCAGAGCAAAGCCCAGCGCTGAAGCAAAAAAATACAATAAAAATGCAGCCGAGCGCCTGCTCAGACGCATACTTTTGGTGTAGCGTTTGCCGCCACGAGAGGTCGCCAAACGCAGTGCAACTCAGCCACTAGCAACTGGGAAATCTTTTCCAAAGCGCGTGCTTGTTGATGCTGCGCCAGACAAGCAAAGCAGCATGCGGCTTTCCGGGCATTTTGCCCTTGTAATGTGCGTCAAATCTAGACAGTGGCATGGCTCATGGCAGTCACGCGTGGCCATCGGTCCTCAAGCGTTTGCAGATATCTTCAAAATTGATAGCACGGGAAAACACTGAAGCGGCCACGCCACAGTTTTTTGAAGTTGGAGCCAATCAAAACCGGGGCCTGGATCGAATTTACGGCCCGGCGCCACATGCTCATGCCCCAAAACCTGCTCAATAGGATAAGTTTCGCGCAACCGGTTGAGCAGGGCAGCCAGTTGGGTGTATTGGACCGGATCGAAAGCGCTTCCTTCCAAGCCTTCAAGTTCAATACCAATTGAGTAATCATTGCAGTTGTCGCGCCCCGCCCAGCTGGAAACACCTGCATGCCATGCGCGCTCTTCGCAGCTCACGAATTGCCAGATATCTCCAGTGCGGCGAATGAAAAAATGTGATGAGACTTCAAGCCCGCGAATTTCTTGAAAATAAGGGTGCGCATTCCAATCCAGCCGATTCATGAACAGGGCAGGCACTTGCTCACCACCATACTCACCGGGCGGCAAGCTTATGGAATGCACGATCACGGTATCAATGCGTGCGCCATGAGGGCGGAGACCGCAATTGGGGGAGCGCAATTGCACTACCCCAGCCAGCCAGCCCGACAGGGTGGGAATTTTGGAATCAGGCGCTGGCATCGCGGTCTTCAATGCCAAGTCGAGACATGCGATAGCGAATTTGCCGCAGACTCATACCCAAGCGAGCCGCTGCTGCGGTGCGATTGAAACCCGTATCTTGCAGGGCTCGTGTGATGATACGTCGCTCTTGCTCGTCCAGATGAGCCTGCAAATCTGGCGGCAAATCGGACGCGCCAGTATCTGGCGAGCTATACACACCAGCCTCCAATGGCACGGTGGCGGCCTCGGAATTGCCACGAGGCAAGGCTTCTTGCAGATCCAAAGAAAGGCGCTGTCCATCAGACAGGGCCAAAGCGCGATGCAAAAGATTTTCCAGTTCACGCACATTGCCTAGCAGTGGCATTGATTGAAGTTGCACAATCAGTTCGTCCGTATCTTGCGGCATCGGCAACTGCGACTCCCCCGCAATGCGGCGCAGCAACCGATCCACCAGTTCAGGCAAATCCTCAGTGCGCTGCCTCAGCGGCGGCAGCACCATGTCAATCACATTGAGACGGTAAAACAGGTCTTGGCGGAACAACTGCCCCGTCACCGCAGACGGCAAATCGCGGTGCGTGGCGCTCACAATGCGCACATTCACTGGCTGCTCTTGCGTATCGCCCAATGGACGCACACAGCGCTCCTGAATCGCGCGCAACAGCTTGGCCTGCATCGACAAGGGAAGATCACCCACCTCGTCCAAAAACAATGTGCCGCCCTGAGCTGCTTGGAAAAACCCAATGCGATCGGATGCCGCTCCGGTGTAAGAGCCTTTGCGTGCGCCGAAAAACTCCGCCTCCAACAAAGCCTCAGGAATTGCGCTGCAGTTGACTGCGATGAATGGCCCTTCGCTGCGATGGCTGCAGGCATGGATGGCGCGCGCTACCAACTCTTTGCCAGTACCAGACTCACCATTCACGAGCACTGGTGCCATGCTACGAGCCACTTTGGCAATTCGCGCACGCAGTTGGGTCATGACCTCGGAAGAACCCACAATGGCTGCCAGCGCGTGCTCGGCGCGTGGGCTGTTGATATCGCCCTGCACAGACTGATGCTGATGCGGCAATTGCGAATCCGGCATCTGGGAAAGCGCAACTTTAGCCGCGGACGAACTTACCGCCTCGCGTCCCAGCCGAACTGCTTGGGCCACCACAGACCGGAACTGCTTGAGGTCAACTGGTTTGGTCAGATAGTCAAACGCCCCCGCCTTTAGGGCCTCCACAGCGTTTTCTGCCGATCCGTGTGCGGTGATCACCACACAGCGCTCGTGTCGCTGCGAACTCGACAGGTGTTTGAGCACCTCCAAGCCTAAGCCGTCGGGCAACTGCATATCCGAAACCACCGCATCAAATGCGCCCGATTGCAGCTCTAAGAGTGTCTGGGCCACGCTGCCAGCTGTCACCACCTCATAACCTTCACGCGTCAGGCTGAGTTCATACAAAGTGCGCAAATCCGGCTCATCATCGATCACCAAAACACGCCCCGTTCCCCACCGACTGGGCGATTCCTCAAGGATATGGGATGGCGTATAAGAATTCATGTCAGCATTGTAGGATGCGCTTCACAGCAATGGCATGGGCTGTGTCACTTCCATACTGTGGCGGATGTGCAGGGTGAATTCATTACCCTGCGCAGCCTGCGCCTGATCGGTGCGGATACGACTGCTGCGCTGGTATTGAATGGTGGCACCATGTCGAATGCACAATTCACGGCAAATGTACAAACCCAAGCCACTTGAGCGACTTTGTGAGCTAAAGAAAGGCTCGAATAAATGACGCTGCACACCTTGATCAATGGGCGGTCCTTCACTCCAAACGCTGAGCAATACACCGCCCTGTTGAAAGGGTGCTGTGATCAATTCAACACGGATGGACCCCGCCAGTCCGGTGGCATGCCGCAAGGCATTGTCCAGCAAATTGATCAACACACGTCGTAAATGATTCTCTTCAAATTCGATAGCATTCTGCGCATGATTGATGCTGTCGAGCAGGGTATTCTGCGCTTTATTCTGAATTGACCAGTCTTCGCATATTCCTTGAATCCAGCGCCCTGGATCGCGCAGGATAGCCGCTTCTTGGCGCTCCGTCTTGGCACGTGATACATCCAACACATCGTCGATCACGCGGGTCAGTCTCTGTACATTCTGCGCCACTAGGCGCACCAAATGCCGTTGCTGCGCATCTTGGATTTCTTCTGCAAGAAGTTCGTTGGCCTGTGAGATGGCAGACAAGGGATTTCTGATTTCATGCGCCACGGCTGCAGACATGCGCCCCATGGCAGCGAGTTTTTCCGTACGAACCCTCGCCTCCATCTCGCGCAAGTCTTCC
>JBJTSL010000037.1:0-6291 GCA_046076625.1 Allobrachymonas sp. | reverse complement strand
CTGTGATGCACCCAGATTCCATGTGAAAGTTGTCTCCTCGGGTCCTCGTCCAATCCTCGCGATTGCGGAGCTCCATTTCAAAGCCAAGTTGCGAGACTTGGCTTTTTTTTTGTCCTTACCGCAACAAAGCCTTCAAAGCATTTTGCAAACGTCTGGCCGAAGCCTCGTCATGTCCGCTGGCCAGCACGGTGGCCGTGTCTTGCTGCCAGGTATCTTTGGGCGTTGCAGCACCACGCTTGGTGAGCAATTGGAGTTGCATGGCGCGGCGGGCATCCAGCTGCTCGGCAGGTGTCGGCACTTCGGCGGCCATTTCCAGGCGCAACAGGGATTGCGCGGCATCGCCAGCCGGAGGCTGGGCCAAGCTTTGCGCCCACTGCGTGCGCACTGCAGGGCTCAAGGCACGGCTCAATTGCTGGGCGCTGGGCAAGCTTTCAGCATTGCGCTCTTGCCAAGCCGACAGCAGCGCCACGACCGACTCACCATGGGCTTGGCTGGCCAGCTTTTTCAAAGCCAACTGCGCCTTGTCCATGGTGTCGCGCATCGCATAAAACGCCGTGTTGGACAGGCGCGGGCCACGCTCTTCGAAGCGCGGGTTGTCCCGGCGGTCATCTCGCGCGCCATCGCGCCCGCCCATGCGGGGAGCATCGCGTCCACCCTCGCGCGGGCCACGGTTGTCGCGATCACCAAACTTTTTATCGCCGAATTTTTTATCGCCGAATTTTTTATCGCCAAACTTCTTGTCGCCAAAACGGCTTTGCTCCGGCTTGGCTGTAGAGCCGAGTTTGGCGCCTGGCCGGTCATCGCCACGGCGTGCCACCACGGGCTTGGGCGGCGCTTTGGCTGGCGCGGCCTGCGCGGTGGGCTCTGCCGGGGGCTCGGCGCCAGCTTCGGCAGCAGTCTTAGCCGCAGGTTCAGCAGCAGAAGCCTCGCTGGGCGCTACAGATTCCGTAGCACTCTGCGCAGATTCCATGCCGGCAGATGGCTGATTTGGCTCTGAATTGGCAGCGGGATCAGCTTCAGCAACCACAGCAGGCGCTGTAGGCGCTGTAGGCGCAGCCACCACGCGCCCACGGCTTGCGCCGTCTAGCGCATCCATGGCCGAGCGAATCGCTTTCGCATCACCACTGGCAATCGCCGCGTCCAGCAGCTTGGTGGCATCGAGCACGGCTTTGTCGTGTGCGCTCATCGCGGCGGCCTGCTCCTCGCGGGCCTTGCCTTTGCGCTCAAAGGCTTCGTCTATCGGTTTGCGGAAGGCATCCCAGAGCTTTTGCTCTTCTTTGCGGTCCATCGGCACACTTTGTGCCTCAGCCTGCCAGCGGCCTTGCAGGTTTTTAACGGCATCCATGCGCATCATGGGCGCTGCGCCCAGCTCTTTGGCTTCCTCAATCAAGGCGCGGCGGCGCTCCAGAGAGGCCTTTTGCGCCACTTCCAACGGGCCATGAGCGGCCTTGATCGCGGCTTTGTATTGAGGTTGCAATTCAGCAAAGGCTTTTTCGCCAAGGTGGCCGGCAGCGCGCCATTTCTCAGCAAGTTGGTGCAGCTCACGGTCCACCGCTTTCCAATCGGTGCGCGCGGCATTCGTAGCCGACCAGTTTTGGATTTCTTCGATGATGGCTGTGCGCTGGGCTTTGTGCGTCGCTTCTTGCTCTTTCACCTTGTCCAGCCAAGCTTCCACGATCTTGTGCGCCTCGTTGCAAGCCTCATCAAACTTGCGCCACATGCCGTGGTTGGGCAGGCCGCCTTGGTCGGTTTGTTTCCAAGCTTCGCGCAAGCCGCGAACGGCCTCTTGCTGCTTGCGACCTCCCAGCGGCTGCGCCACCAGTGCCTGTGCCTTGGTGATCAGCTCTTCGCGGATTTGGTTGGCGCGCCATTTCTGCCAACCTTCCATCTCGCCAGCGGCAGCCAATGCATCACGCGCTTTGGCCTCGGTGCGCTCGTCCATGTATGCGCCATGCTCTTTGAGCGCGGCACGCACATCATGCGCGGCCTGAGCACTGGCCTTGCCATGGCCTTCCGCCAATTCCTGCTCCAATTTGGCCAACTGCTCGCGCACGGCGGCGTTCGCAGCTTGGCGCTTTTCAGGGTCAATCTTCGGCTTGGCGGGTTTGTCGGCCTTGGCCGCTACGGCTTCCCCGCGTGCAGAGCGAATCGCATCGGCCCAAACGGGCACTGCGGGCAGCGGCGCACTGGCATCACCCAGCGCGGCGGTGGCCTGCGCCAAAGCGGCGGAAAACGCTTCCCAGAGCGAGTTCAGTTGGGATTGCGCGGTCTCCAGCTGCGGCGTGAATTTCGCGTCCACACTGGTCCAGTGTGCATCGGCCTGCAAACCAGCCGTTTGTTCGCTCCAGTGCTTCACGTCCACATGCAAAGTCTCAAACGCGGCTTGCGCATCGGCCAGCGGCTTCGTGGAGAGCAATTCAATGCGCTGCGCCAGCAAAATGGCCGCCTCGCGCTGCACTTGGGCGCGATGCTGCAAATCCTCAATCTGCTTGACGCGCTCGTTGAGCTGCGCGCGCAGCGCGGCCAAGGGCTCCTTGGAAAGCGGCGCACCCGCTTTGGCGGCATCGCGCTGCCAAGCGAGGGCATCGGCAATGTTGAGTTTGACCGCGCCAATCAAAGCCTGGGCTTTTTCGGCCCATTCGGTGGCGATGTGTTCTTGGCTGGCGCTGCGCTTCAATTCATCGAGCTTTTCGCGCAACGGTTTGGCTGCGCCTTTATCGCGTGCAGACAGCTCCTTGAAAACCTCTTGCATCTGTTCTGTGGAGGGATTGCTTGCCAACCACTCACGCACTTTGGATGCGCGCTCGCCCGAGGTTGGCGCGGAAAAAGCCCCCCCCGTCAAGGCATCCAGCGGATGCGCAGCGGCTGGCTTGGCAGCTTTGGGAGCAGAAGTGTCTTGCACGGGTTCGTCAGTTTTTTTGTTGAAAGAAGAAAAGCTCAGCATGATAAAAATACACAGCCCGCCAGAAATTGGCGGCAACCGTGTATTTTCGCCGCTTTTCGACCTGCTGCTGATCTTTGTTGGCGGCTGGGTGATTCACTTTCACGCAGGCCGCTCGCTTGTTAGAGACGGGGTTCGCGATTCATCTGCCGCTTCGCTTTTCGTGTCCACCTTTGTACCTGCTGCGGGAAGGTAAAACAGGCGAGCGGTCAGCGTGAAGGCGACGCAGCCAAAGCCGCCGAGCGGCTCGCGTAAAAGCGAAGCACTTCACCCGATAAAAACTCACCCTGCCGCCTTCGCCCCCAGCAAGAAATCGGTCTTGCCCAACTCCACACCATTGTGGCGAAGCAGCGCATAGGCCGTCGTCACATGGAAAAAGAAATTGGGAAACACCCAATGTTTCAAATACGCCTCCCCCTTCATGGTGCGGGTGGCACCATCGCGGCCCACTGGGAAAGTGATCTCTTTTTCTTCCGAGCCATCGACCTTGTCGGCACCCACGCTGTCAATAAATGCAATCGTCTTGGCAATACGTTCACGCAGTTGCTCAATCGAGCTCTCGGTGTCGTCAAATTTCGGCGCATCAACGCCAGCGAGCCTAGCCAAGCCTAATTTGCTGGCATCACAGGCAATCAGCACTTGCCGTGTGAACGGCAGCATGTCTGGCGCGAGGCGTGCGGCCAGCAGGTTGGCAGGGTCAAACTTTTTGGCGGCGGCATGCGCAGCGGCCTTGGCTAAAAAATGATCCAAATTGCCCAGCATGGATTTGAAAATCGGGGCGCTGGCAGAGTGCATGGAAATAGTCACAAAATTCTCCTTTGGAAACATTCGTTGGGATATCGGAGTGTTGATCGTAGCCGGAATGCACAGTTCTTGCAGGCACAATAAGCATCCATGAATATCGTGATCCTCGATGACTACCAAGACGCCGTGCGCAAACTCGAATGCGCCTCCAAGCTCGATGAATACCAAGCCAAGGTGTATACCAACACCGTCAAAGGCATCGGCCAACTGTCGGTCAGGCTCAAAGACGCTGATGTGATCGTGCTGATCCGTGAGCGCACTCACATCACGCGCCAGCTCATTGAAAAACTGCCGCGCCTGAAAATGATTTCACAAACCGGGCGCATTGGCAGCCATGTGGATGTGAACGCCTGCACCGAGCGCGGCATTGCCGTGGCCGAAGGCGTGGGCTCACCCGTCGCGCCAGCCGAACTGACTTGGGCGCTCATCATGGCCGCACAGCGCCGCCTGCCGCAATACATTGCCAGCTTAAAGCACGGCGCATGGCAGCAATCGGGGCTGAAAACCGCCTCCATGCCGCCCAATTTCGGCATTGGCACGACCCTCAAAGGCAAAACGCTCGGCTTGCTCGGGTTTGGAAAAATCGCGCAACTCGTGGCGGGCTACGGCAAAGCCTTTGGTATGGATGTGCTCGTTTGGGGGCGTGAGACCACGCTGGCGCGCGCGCAAGGCCTCGGTTTTGAGACGGCCGCCAGCAGCGATGATCTGTTCAGCAAGAGCGATGTGCTCTCCCTGCATCTGCGTTTGAATGAGGAGACCGAGGGCTGCGTGCGCCTGCAAGATCTTTCCTTGATGAAGCCCACGTCCCTGCTGGTCAACACCGCTCGCGCCGGGCTGATCGACCAAGATGCCTTGATCGCCGCGCTCAACCGTGGCCGCCCTGGCATGGCGGCCGTGGATGTGTTTGAAAGCGAGCCCATCTTGCAAGGCCATGCGTTGCTTCGCTTGGAAAACTGCATTTGCACGCCGCATATCGGCTATGTGGAGCAAGCAGGCTATGAGCTGTATTTCAACGCGGCGTTTGACAATGTGGTCAATTTCGTCAAAGGGCAACCCACAAATATCGTGAATCCGGGGGCGTTGCAGGTTCGGCGCTAACTCAAAAGCCGATTGAAGCATTGACCCACAGCTGTGTATTTCTGCTGCGGCCATCGCTGTTGGCACCTGTGGCGAGATTGCGGCCGGGGTTTTTGCCTAGGCCTCTTGCGACTTGGGCGTTCACGCTCCAATCGCGGCCGGCTTGGTAGCTGAGTCCTACGCCGACGCTGGATAAGTTGTAGCTGTTGGGCTGGCCTGCGGGGAGCGCTGCTGGCCAGAGGTTTTTGTGTTGCGTGATCTGGCCTGTGTCTGCGAAGGCTGCGAAGCTAAAGCCACTGCCTGCTTGTGCGCCCAGCGCTTTGCGCCATTCCACGCTCATCACCATGCCGCTATCCCCGCTGGCTTCGCCAATCGGCCAGCCGCGCACGCCATTGGGCCCGCCCAGAGACATTTTTTCGCTGCTGTCGAGGTTGCTTTGTGTGGCTTGGCCGTTGGCTTTGAAGAGCCATTGCGAGCTACCGCTGAAGTAGCTCGCGCCATAGCTCGCTTGCAGCTTGCCATAGCTCTTGGGGGTATTGGGGTTCACGAAAGCGCGTTGATCGAGTTTGCCGCGAATGAGGGCGACGCGGCCGTTTTGCAGCAGGCGGCCTTGGGCGGCGCTGCTGTCGTTGAAGCTGAGCGCGATATTCACGGGGGTGGCGATTTTGTCGGCTGTGGTCGCGCCAAAGGTTTCGTCTTTGCTGTGGCGGCGGGTGAAGCCGCCTTCTAGGCTCACGCTGCGCTGCGCATTGAGCACCAGTGGATAGCGCAGGCCAAGCCCCCATTGGCTGGCGCTGCCTTTGGCTTGCAGGGCGGCGAATTGGCAGCACAGCTCGTAGCTCAAATGCGAGGCTTGCGCATCCAGGCGCATGCCGTCGTGGCCGATGGGCAGGCTGTAGCCCAGGCTTAAGTTTTTGATGCCGCTTGCGAGCTGGCTGCGCAGCAACACGCTGTCGCCTACGGTGGCCAGATGGCGCACGCTCAAGTCCGCCAAGACGCGCAATTCGCCGCTGTAGCGGTTGCCGCTGTTGTCCATGCTGAGTTGGGCGCTCCAGTTTTTAGGAGCGGCGGGGGTTTGCAAGGCGATGTCGGTGCTGCCGGTGCTGCTGCCGGGAGACAGGGCTACCGTTGTTTCTGAGCCTAAGCGTTCGCTGATGAGCATGAGCGAGCGCTCCAGCGGCTCTTGGCGCAGGGCGATGCCAGATTCAACGCCTTGGGCGCGCAAGGTAGCTTGCGCTGTGGCTAACTGAGCGCCTTGCAGATTGCTGCTGACTTGGCCGAGCTTGCCTTCGAGAATTTGGATGCGCAGTGTGCCACCCCCTGCACCACCTCCGCCGGCTAGATCTTGGCGCGGAATCAGCGCTCAGCCTAAAAAGTAGCCTCGCTCGGCATAGGCGGCATTGATGCGAGCGAGCGAGGCGCGAAGCTGGCCAAAGGGCACAGCCTCGCCACGCTGGTCGGCCAGCAAG
>JBJTSL010000036.1:0-3369 GCA_046076625.1 Allobrachymonas sp. | reverse complement strand
ATGGTTTAGAGGCTTTGAGCACCAACAAAATCGCCGCCAAGGCGGGTTTTTCTATCGGCACGCTGTATCAATACTTCCCGACCAAGGAGGCCATCGTCACGGCCATCATTGACCGCGAGCGCCGTCGCGTACAGCAGGGCTTGCATGATCTGCTTGGTGATGCGCAGGCGCGTGCGCTGCCGCCCAATGAGGTATTGCGAGCCTATATCCAGCAATTGATTGAAGGCTTTGGCTCGGGTCGAGGCAGTGCGTTGTATCGCAAGGCTGCGCAAGCGATGATCCGGGTGGCTTGGCAGATGGACTATCAAGAACACATCTTGGCGCAGGTGCGCGAGACCTCCGATCGCATCGCCGTTTATCTTGCGCATACGGATCAACACGGTGGGCAGCGTCTGAAAGTTTCACCTGTGACGCTCTTTGTCGTGACCCGTGGCGTGATGGGTGCAGTGCGCAGCGCCTCGTTGGAGCGCTCTCCATTGCTGGGACTGCCGGAATTTGAAGAGGAGCTGGTGCGAATGGCTTGGGCGATGCTGATCAGGACAGATTCGCTATAAATTCAGTAGCGTTCTACAAAGATATTAAGTCGGCTAGAGCTCGGTTCTGCTTCAATTCTCAGGCTGCAACGCCAAACAACGCGCCCACACCCGCTGTGATGCCCATGGCCAGTGCGCCCCAGAAAGCGACTCGCGCAGCGGCTTTGAAAGCAGGCGCGCCGCCGAGCCGTGCAGAGACGATGCCCAGAAAGATCAGGAAAACGAGTGATGCGCCGCTGATGGTGGGAACGAGCCATGCTTGAGGCGCCAGCAAAGCGACAGCCAGAGGCAGCGCAGCGCCCGCTGCGAAGCTCATCGCAGATGCCAGTGCGGCTTGCACGGGGCGTGCGCTGCTGCCAGAGGAGATGCTCAGCTCATCCCTGGCATGAGCGCCCAAGGCATCATGCTTCATGAGTTGCAGGGCCACTTGCATGGCCAACTCGCTGTCTAAACCACGCGATTGATAGATGCCGGCCAGCTCGCGCAGCTCATGCTCGGGTTGTGTGGCGATCTCTTTGCGTTCTTTGGCAAGGTCTGCCGCTTCCGTGTCAGCTTGCGAGCTGACGGAGACATATTCGCCAGCAGCCATTGACATCGCGCCTGCGACCAAGGCGGCCACGCCAGAGACCGCCAAGGTTTGTGCAGAAGCATTGGCGGCTGCAACACCCACCATGAGGCTGGCCGTGGAGACGATGCCATCATTGGCACCCAGTACAGCGGCGCGCAGCCAGCCGATGCGATCGAGGCGATGGAGCTCGGGATGGAAAATTCTGGGCATGTCTTCGATGATAGCGGCTGCTGTTGGGCAGGCCTCCGTTAATATGGAGGGATGAATACTGCAACAATTGACGCGCCTGCTCGCGTGCCGCTCGCTCAAGATGCGAAGGTAATGAGCTTGGTCGGCCTCGCGCATGCCAGCTCGCATTTTGGGCATATGCTACTGCCGCCATTGTTTCCTGTGTTCATGCAGGAATTTGGCCTGAGCTTTGCGCAGGTGGGGCTGCTGATGACAGTGTTTTTTGTCATCTCGGGCATCGGGCAGGCGCTTTCGGGCTTCGTGGTGGACAAACTGGGCGCGCGGCCTGTGTTGTTTGCTGCTCTGTTCACATTTTTGGCGGCCTGCCTCGTGGCCAGCCAAGCGCAGGGCTATGGTTGGTTGATTGCAGCAGCGGCACTTGCGGGCTTGGCCAATTGCCCATTTCACCCGATTGATTTTTCGATCTTGAATCAGCGCGTGTCTGGCCCGCGCTTGGGCTACGCCTTCAGCATGCATGGCCTTTCGGGAAGCTTGGGTTGGGCGCTCACACCGCTGATCTTGGTAGGCTTGATGGGCGTGATCGGCTGGCGGGGCGCGTATGGGGTCACAGCGGCTGTGTATGCCATGGTCATTGCTGTGCTCTGGTTCAATCGCGATCAACTCGTCACCACCGTGATCAAGCGCTCTGAGACGGCATCCAAGGGTTCGTCCACCGATTTCCTCAAGCTGCCCGTGGTGTGGTGGTGCTTCGCGTTTTTCCTGTTTTCCACCATCACTTTGGCTGTAGTGCAAAGCTATTCGGCCTCCATCTTGAAAGCCATGCACGGTGTGAGCCTGCAAGCGGCCACGGCCACGCTGACGGCCTACATGCTGTGTAGTGCGGTGGGCATTTTCGCGGGCGGCTTCCTTTCGGCGCGATTGGGAGCGCAGCGCAGCGACAAGGTGGTCGCGGTGTGCATGAGCCTAGGTGCAGTCTTCATGATGCTGGCTGGCACGGGATGGCTGGGCGCATTGGGCTCCATGGTGCTGCTGGCGCTCACGGGTTTGGCGGTGGGCATCGGCGGGCCGAGTCGAGATATGCTGATCAAGCGTGCTACGCCCAAGGGCGCGACAGGCCGCGTGTATGGCACGGTGTATTCCGGCCTTGATGTGGGCTTTGCAGTGGCACCGCTGTTGTTTGGCTGGATGCTGGATCGCGGCTTGTATTCCGTCACGATGATTGCGAGTGCAGGGGCATTGATTCTGGCGGTGCTTGCGGCGCTTGCTGTGGGGCGGCGCACGCCTGCTTGATGTCACCCAACCCGTAGATGCTACTCATTGAATAGCAAGCTACGTAGATTTTACGCCGGGCAACAGCGTGTTTCGTTACTAATTTTGCTTCTTTGGATGCCTTTGTAAGCGGCTTGCTGCGTAGCATCAGGGTTTTCAAAGGAGCGACAGCGATGACCCTGCAAAGCCGTTTTTTCAACAACCCCGCGCGTGACTTGGAGCACGCTTTGATGCCTACCACCGCGAGCAACGCCAGCCGCGTGAGCAGCACAGCCAAGCCTGCCGCAACATCCGCTGCAGACGCGGCGCTCGCCAGCCCGGCGGCCAACGGGGCATCCGACAAACCCGCCAGCCCGAGCCGCCTCACGGTAGGCCCCCACATCAAGCTCAAAGGTGTGGAGATCACCGATTGCGACACGCTCGTGGTAGAAGGCTCCGTGCAGGCCAGCATGGATTCGCGTGTGATGCAGATTGCCGAAGGCGGCGCGTTCAGCGGCTCGGCGCAAATTGATGACGCGTAAATTCGTGGCGAGTTTGATGGCCAGCTTACCGCGCGGCATCTCCTGATGCTCTATTCAACCGCCAAAGTCAAAGGCCAAATCCGATACGGAAAGCTCGTCATGGAAGAGGGCGCGCAGCTCACGGGCGATGTGGCATTTGGCGCATCGGCAGCTATGAAATCAACGGCGAGCAGCACTGCGCCAATGCTCAAAGCAGCCTGAAGGGATCTTCTTCAATCGCGATGCCTGTGTTCTGTATTGATCAGTCAGCGCGATCCATTGAATACCGCATATTGATTTTTTCATGCTA
>JBJTSL010000035.1:0-3443 GCA_046076625.1 Allobrachymonas sp. | reverse complement strand
GCAAACCCGCAGAGCATTGGCCAATTTGGCTGTTTACCGCTGCAGCCTTGGTGGTGGCGTGGAAAACCAAGATTCATCTGTTGTGGATATTGGGTGCGGGGGCTTTGTTGGGCACTTTCGGGCTGATCTGATATGACGGCGACGATCTCACTTCGAAGCCCACAAGTTGGCGACATGGGCTGGGTGGTGGAGCAGCTTGGCAAGCTCTACGCGCAGGAATACGGCTGGAATTGGGAGTTTGAAGCCTTGGTGGCGCGGATTTGCGCGGAGTTTGTGGAGAAATTCCAACCCGAGTGGGAGTGCTGCTGGATTGCCGAACTCGCTGGCGAGCGGGTGGGCAGTGTGTTTGTGGTGCGCAAAGACGAGGAAACGGCGCAACTGCGCATGCTGATCCTCACGCCGGCTGCACGCGGGCGGGGCTTGGGCGCTCGCTTGACCGATGAGGCGATGGAATTTGCCCGAGCCAAAGGCTACAAGAAGATGGTGCTCTGGACGAATTCGGTGCTGCTGGCGGCGCGGGGCATTTACAGCAAACGCGGGTTTGAATTGGTGTCTTCTGAGCCCTATGTGGGGTTTGGGCAGCAATTGACGAGTGAGACTTGGGCTTTGGCGCTTTGAGTGAAGACCATGCTGCCTAGCGCTCAGTTGATTGACGACAGATGGGTGCTCTTAAATTAAGAGCATGCGACGTATATTTCATGCCGGCAAGAAGCCAATTTCTCTTCAAAAACCCCACCAAGGCAGCACCTGCGTCATCTTCAGCACTTGGCCGCTGTGCAACGGCGCGTAGCCTGCAATTTCGGACAAGGCTTTGCGCCATGCGGTGCCTTTGAGCTGTTTGGCGAGGAGCTGGACGGCGGGATCTTCCAAGGCTTGTTTGTGGCAGACCAAGGCGTAGCGCTCTTGGACGAGGGGCTCGAAGCTTAAATGTTGGGATTGGGCGGCGGCTTCGATGCCTAGCGCGGCATCCGCTGAGCCTTGCGCAACGGCCAGCGCGGCGGCTTGGTGGGAGGGCTCGGTTTTTCTATAGCCGTGGATGGTGGTTTTGGCGATTTTTGCTTCGGCGAGCAATTCATCAAGCAGCACGCGCGTGCCTGTGCCGGCGGGGCGGTTGACAAAGCGCAGGCCGCGCTGGGCGATGCAGCTCAAGCTCTTGATTTGGAGCGGATTGCCGCGCGCCACGATCAGGCCTTGGCTGCGTTGCACGAAACCCAGGATTTTGTTCAAACCGGGGACGAGCAGGGGCTTGTAAGTGCGAGCGGAGAGTGAATCGACTTTGGCGGGCAGGCGGGTGTGAAAGCCAGCCACCAAACAGCGGCCGTCGTTCAAGGCGCGCAACGCATCCACGCTGCCAGTGAAGCTGATGTCCAGATGCAGCTTGGCACTGGCCGCGTGGACGCGCAGGCGCGACAGCGCTTCATCGTGGCTGGCGTGGATGGGAATCACATGGGCGGCTGGGTCAAAGGCCAGCGCCATGCCGCGCTCCAGCTCGGCTTGCAGGGCTTCCAGCTGAGGGGCGAGCCGTGCCTTGGCCTGCGCGTCGGCAAACAGGAGGCGCTGGCCAAAGGCGGTGAGCTGCGCGGCTTGGCCACGCTCCCAATTCAGCAAGGGTTGAGCCAGCTCTTTTTCCAAGCGCTTGAGCTCGCCCCAGACATGGCGGTAGGAAAGGTTTAATGCTTTGGATGCAGCGAGGATGGAGCCTTGTTCCGAGACGGCTTTCAAGGTGGCCATCAGGGGGTTGAAGAGGCTGCCTTTGTGAATTTTGCTGGGGCTCAGGTGGTAAGCGAGGTGGACGTGTTGCATGTTGTTCTGAGTGTAGTCTGGCGACTGATGCTTTGATGGCTTTGGTGGTGGGTTCGCTCGACCTTTGTAACGCCTCGTGTTTGGTGAGATCACGTGACCTGTACGTTTTGCTGCGTGTCCTCCGGCGGCGATTGGGTTTGGTTTTACTCCGGTTGCTTGGTTTCGCCGCCTCCTCCTCTACCTACGCAAAACGCACAGGTCACGCGATCTTGCGGGCGTGGTAGCACTCTGCGAAAAAATACCAATTCATTTCGCGCAGCTTCTCTATCGATTTGTTGCCTCAATTCGCAGCCACCGACATGGTGCACCCACCGCAGCAAAATAAAGGAGGAGGCGGGGAAACACTCTCGCCGAAGCGCGGCAACACCAAACCCCTGCCGGGGGACATTTGCGGAGGTGGGTGCGCCGTGGCGATGGCGGGCTCAGCAGCAATCTAAGAACGAAATCCCAGCAAAGGAACAGTGAAAACCAATAAGCGCACAATAGAAGAATGCAAGAACACTACGCCAAATCCCTCATGTGGTTTCGCCGCGATCTGCGTGCGCATGACAACGCGGCGCTCTACCACGCGCTGAAAAAAAGCAAGCAAGTGCATTGCGTCTTCGTGTTTGACCAAGAGATTTTGGATGAGTTGCCCCGCCAAGACCGCAGGGTCGAGTTCATCCGCGAATCGCTGGTGGATTTGAATGAACAGTTGCAGAAAATGGCAGGTAGCGAAAAACCCGTGCTCATCGTGCGCCATGCTTGGGCCCGCGACGAGATTCCAAAAATAGCGCAGCAGCTTGGCGTGCAAGCGGTGTTCACCAACCATGACGACGAGCCACAGGCTTTGGCGCGGGATACGCTGGTGCGCGGCAGATTGGCCGATGCGGGTGTGAGTTTTTACGCCTTCAAAGACCATGTGATTTTTGAGCGCAGCGAGGTGCTGAGTTTGAGCGGCACGCCTTATGGCGTGTTCACGCCATATAAAAATGCCTGGCTGAAAAAGGTGGATGATTTTTATCTCAAAGCCTATCCGGTGGAGAAATACGCGAATCAACTGGCGACAGCGCCCCAAAGCTTGCATCAACCCGTCCCCAGCTTGAAAGATATTGGCTTTGAGCCCACCAATCTCGCGCAACTCAAAATTCCCGCTGGCAGTTCCGGTGGCCAAGCGCTGTTCAAAGATTTTTTGGTGCGCATGGACCGCTATGACCAGACGCGCGATTTTCCCGCTGTCAAAGGGCCGAGCTACCTGAGCGTGCATCTGCGCTTTGGCACGGTGAGCGTCCGCCAGCTCGCGCGTGAGGCGCACAAGCGCTCCTTCCCGCGCCCCGGCATGGGCGAAGGCACGCAAGCCAGCGAAGGGGCGCGAGTGTGGCTCTCCGAGCTGATTTGGCGCGATTTTTATGTGCAGATCCTGCATCATCATCCACATGTGGCCAAGCAGGCCTTTAAGAAAGAGTACGACGCGATTGAGTGGGAAAAGGGCAAAGAAGCCAAAGCGCTGTTCAAGCTTTGGTGCGATGGCCAGACCGGCTACCCCATCGTGGACGCCGCAATGCGCCAGCTCAACGAAACCGGCTACATGCACAACCGCCTGCGCATGGTGGTGGAGAGTTTTTTGACGAAAGATTTGGGGCTAGACTGGCGCTGGGGCG
>JBJTSL010000034.1:0-6030 GCA_046076625.1 Allobrachymonas sp. | reverse complement strand
GTGCCAGGGCTTGCGGTGTCAGGCGCGTAGAGGGTGGCGGCCAGTTTATAATCGTCTAAGGCTGTGAGTTCAATGTCTTGTATTGGCATGAGGCATGAGACACGGCGCATCTCCGGCAAACGAATGCCTAGATGACAGGCTTTTGGAGGAAGGTTCCCAAAAATTTGTCGCGCAAGCGTCTGCCTCAAAGGAGCTTGGAAGGCGTGTGATCAACCACGCGAACGAGCGAGATAGCGTTTGCGCCAGAACAGCAAACCAAGCAGGCATGCAGTGAACACCATGCCACCGATGACCCACCAAAAACCATTGCGGTCGTGAATGACGGGCAGGAATTCGAAGTTCATCCCAAAAATACCGGCGATCAAATTCAAAGGCAGGAAGATGGCCGTGAGCGCTGTCAGTGTGCGCATGATGTCATTCGTGCGGTTGCTTTGCGCGGAGAAATGGATTTGCACCACGGTTTCAGCAGATTGCTCCAAGCGCCGCGCATGGTGCATCACACGGCTGATGTGTTCTATCACGTCGCGGGCGCGCGCGATCAGTTGATCATGCTGGCTTTGTGCTAGGTTGCGCTGATCACTGTTTGCTCCTGGCATCAAGGCCATAGGGGCTTCTTGAATCGCATCCAGCCACTCTTGCATCGCATCGTGCTGCTCGTCGCACAAATCCTCCAGTACATGGAGCTGCCCGCGTGCACTCATGAGTGCCCCCCAGTTGTTGAAGCGTGAGCTGGGTTTGAGCAGCTCGGCTTGCCAATGGTCGAGCTCGGTGGATAGCTCTTTGCGCAGCTCCAAGTAGCTGTCCACCATGACATTGATCATGCGCAGGCACAGGTCGGATGAGCTGGTGGGCAGACGGCTACGCGCGCTGATTTGGTCAATGCTGTGCTTGGCATCGAGCAAGTAGCGCTGCACAAAGTTTTTCGCGGCATAGCAGCCACGTGTGTGTGTGCTGATCAGCAAGCGGTCAAAAACGGCAAAGCCGACCGCTTTGGAATGAATGCGACGGATGATAGGCTGATGCTTTTTGCTCTGGCGCTGAGGCACGCCCTGGCTGTGATAGGCCGAAACAGCAGCTTCTTTTTGCGACTCAGCCAGCATCTCTGTGGGTGTGGCCAAGCGGCGGAAGATGATCAGGTCGTAAATCGAGGTGTAGTCGTAATGCGATGGGTGCTGGGCGTTTTGCAGGTCTGCGACATGCACATCCAGCAGCGATGAACCGCCCAAGCGCTGAGCGGCGATCTGCAACTGTGGCAAATGCGCGGAGAAATCGTCACGGTCCAGATAAATCCACACAAAACGCCCCGCGCAAACTTCCTCGGGCACGGATTCCAGAAATCGCAGGCTGTCTTCGGTGAATTCAATGATTTGCATGATTTTCAAGGCGTTTTAGGGAGTACGCCGGCATAAAATCTGCGTAAAGTGCTATTAATTTTATAGTGATCAGATGATCCGTCAAGCACTCTGTTCACGAAGCAGTTTGGCCGCAGGCACCGCAAAATAGGTCAGTACGCCGTCTGCACCCGCACGTTTGAAGGCCAACAGGCTTTCCATCATTACCGCATCATGGTCGAGCCAGCCGTTTTGTGCAGCCGCTTTGAGCATCGCATATTCGCCGCTGACCTGATAGGCGAAGGTCGGCACTTTGAATTCGTCTTTCACACGGCGCACAATGTCCAGATACGGCATGCCGGGCTTGACCATCACCATGTCGGCGCCCTCGGCAATGTCCATGGCCACTTCGCGCAGGGCCTCGTCGCTGTTGCCAGGGTCCATTTGATAGACCTTCTTGTTGGATTTGCCCAGATTGGCGCTGCTGCCCACTGCATCGCGGAAAGGGCCATAGAAGCTGCTGGCGTATTTGGCGCTGTAGGCCATGATGCGGGTGTGGATGTGGCCGTGTTTTTCCAGCGTAGAGCGAATCGCCCCGATCCGTCCGTCCATCATGTCGCTTGGCGCCACGATGTCCACGCCAGCTTCTGCCTGCGTGAGCGCTTGCTTTTGCAGCAGCGCCACGGTTTCATCGTTGAGGATATAGCCGGTCTCGTCAATCACGCCGTCTTGGCCGTGTGTGGTGAACGGGTCAAGCGCCACATCAGTCATCACCCCGAGCTCGGGAAAGCGCTGCTTCAACTCGCGCACGGCGCGTGGAACGAGGCCTTGTGCATTCCAAGCCTCGCGGCCATCAGGGGTTTTGAGCGAGGGCTCAATCACGGGAAACAGCGCCAGCGCAGGAACACCCAGCTTCAAACATTCCTCGGCCACAGGCAGCAACTTATCCACACTCAAGCGCTCGACACCTGGCATCGAGGCGACGGCCTGGCGCTGACCTGCGCCATCCAAGATGAACACCGGGTAAATTAGGTCATGCGCGGCCAGCGCATGCTCTCGCACGAGATTGCGGGTGAAGGCATCGCGGCGCAGGCGTCGCGGGCGGGCATGGGGGAAGCTGGGCGTGATCATGGATGGATTGTCTCGCATGCTTCGGTGCTACGCCGTCGGGCTTGAAACTTGCCAAAAATTGCATGTCTGAAATAGTATTTCAATCTATCTCCCAAAAATCCTGATTTCGTCAAGTTGTTCAAAGCTTGGACACAGTTAAAAATGACAAAAGCTGCGTCTTATGCGTCACTTACGTGACAAATTAACGGTTCAAATCGCTCGAAAAGGCCTTCTTTTGTCGATAAAACACAACATTCGGGCAGATCCTTGCTTGTTTCCCGACCGCGCGTTTGTTAAATTACCCATGGGCGCTACGGCGCTCCCCGCTTTTCCTCCCTGAGCGGGTGCCTTGATGCGTGACAGCAAAAGGCTTACCCGGCCACTTCGTGTGGCCGTTTTTTTTGCTTCAGTCAATCATCTGACGGCAAAAACGCTTGCATCCGTGTGAATGCTGCTGAGTTCCAAGCGCTTGCCAGCCAAATAATCTTCCATGCATCGCAGCAGCAAAGGGCTGCGGTGTTGGGCATGGCTGGCTCTGATTTCCTCTGGGCTGAGCCAGAGCGTGCGCACAATCGGGGTGTCAAGCGCTTGTCCAATCACAGCATCACTCACCGCACCGCAAAAGGCGAAGCGCAGGTAGGTGATGTTCTCCCCGGTGCTGGGGCGATGGAATTTACTCATATACATCCCCAGCAAGTGGGTGGGCGTGAAATGCCGCGCGGTTTCTTCCCAGGTTTCGCGGATACAAGCCTGCACCAGGCTCTCGCTCGCATCCAAGTGGCCGGCAGGGTTGTTGAGCTTGAGGCCTTCGGGCGTGTTCTCTTCCACCAGCAAAAAGCGGCTTTGTTGTTCGATGATAGCTGCCACGGTGACGCTGGGTTTGAATGCGCTTGACATACTTTGATTATGCTCATGCCCTCGATGCATATGCGAAATTGTTCTAGAGCTAGGTCTCTGGCTGGCGAAAAACCGCAGGTTCTCGTGTAAGCTGGCGGTCAGTACAAATTCACCAGTTCACGAGGAGACGCATATGCGTATCGGCGTTCCCGCAGAAACTCTGCCGGGCGAAACTCGGGTTGCCGTCACCCCCGAAACGGCCAAAAAACTCATTGCCCAAGGGCATAGCTTGCATGTGCAGGCAGGCGCAGGCGTGGCCGCCAGCGTGATTGACGACGCCTTTCAGGCCGTGGGCTGTCAAATGACGGATGCTGCCGGCGCGTATGCCTGCGATTTGGTGCTCAAAGTGCGCACACCCTCAGCCGCCGAACTGCCGCATCTCAAAAGCGGCTCGGCTTTGGTGGGCATGCTCGAACCCTTCAACTCGGAGGGTTTGCAGCGCTTAGCCAGCGCAGGTGTGACGGGCTTTGCCTTGGAAGCTGCCCCACGCACCACCCGCGCTCAGAGCATGGATGTCCTCTCTTCGCAGGCCAATATTGCTGGCTACAAAGCCGTGATGATGGCGGCCAATGCCTATGGACGCCTGTTCCCCATGCTGATGACGGCAGCGGGCACGATCAAGGCCGCCCGTGTGGTGATTCTCGGCGTGGGCGTGGCGGGCTTGCAGGCGATTGCCACAGCCAAGCGCTTAGGTGCGGTGATCGAGGCCTCGGATGTGCGTCCGAGCGTGAAAGAGCAAGTGGAATCGCTGGGCGGCAAATTCATTGATGTGCCCTATGAGACCGACGAAGAGCGCGAAGCCGCCGTTGGCGTGGGTGGTTACGCCAAGCCGATGCCGCAAAGCTGGATGGATCGGCAAAAGATCGAAGTGGCCAAGAAAGTAGCTGCTGCCGATGTGGTGATTTCCACCGCGCTGATTCCCGGGCGCGCCGCGCCCACGCTGATCACCGAAGAGATGGTCAAGGCCATGAAGCCCGGCTCGGTGATTGTGGATATTGCGGCGGGTAAGGGTGCTGGCGGTGTCGGCGGTAATTGCCCATTGTCTGAGGCGGACAAAACCGTGGTCAAGCATGGCGTGACCCTCATCGGCGACACGAATCTACCTGCACTCATCGCGGCAGACTCGTCAGCACTGTATGCCCGCAACGTGCTCGACTTCCTCAAGCTGGTTGCTCCTCAAGCCGCGAAGGGCGAACCAGCGACTAGTTTGAAGATTGATATGGAAGACGACATCGTGGCCGCTTGCTTAGTGACGCAATCGGGCGAAGTCAAGAAGAAATAAGGAAAGCATCATGGACATCGTCTCCCCGACCATCCTCAATCTCATCATCTTTGTTTTGGCCATCTATGTGGGCTATCACGTCGTTTGGACTGTGACACCTGCATTGCACACGCCGCTCATGGCAGTGACGAATGCGATTTCTGCCATCGTGATCGTCGGCGCGATGTTGGCCGCTGCGCTCACCGAGGGCGGAATGGCCAAGGCCATGGGCGTACTGGCTGTGGCGCTGGCCGCGGTCAATGTGTTTGGCGGCTTCTTGGTGACGCGACGCATGCTTGAAATGTTCAAGAAAAAAGAGCCAAAGAAAACTATAGCCGTCACAGAATCTGTGCAGAGCGCTACGAAATAAGGAGCAGTGGGCATGAGTATGAATGTCGTCACGCTGCTTTATTTGGTGGCTTCCATTTGTTTTATTCAGGCCTTGAAGGGCCTGTCGCATCCCACGACCTCGATTCGCGGCAATATTTTTGGCATGACCGGTATGGCCATCGCGGTACTGACCACGGCCGCTCTAATCGTCCAGCTCTCGGGCGGTAAGGCGCAGGGCATGGTCTGGGTCTTGCTCGGCCTCGTGGTGGGTGGCGGCCTTGGTGCTTACATGGCTCAAAAGGTTGAGATGACCAAGATGCCTGAGCTGGTGGCTTTCATGCACAGCATGATTGGTCTGGCGGCGGTGTTCATCGCAGCGGCCACGGCGATTGAGCCCTGGGCGTTTTCCATCACGCAAAAAGGCGGCGCCATTCCCTATGGCAATCGTTTTGAGCTGGCACTGGGCGCTGTGATTGGTGCCATCACCTTCAGCGGGTCGGTGATTGCCTTTGGCAAGCTTTCGGGTAAATACAAATTCCGCCTGTTTCAAGGCGCGCCGGTGATTTTCAGCGGTCAGCACATGGTCAATCTCGTGCTCGGCTTGGCCATGATCGCCTTGATCGGCGTGTACACCGCCACGCAGATGGATGCTGCGCTCTGGGCGGCCATTGCGATTGCTTTCGTGCTGGGCGTGCTCATCATCATCCCGATTGGCGGTGCAGACATGCCTGTGGTCGTCTCGATGCTCAACAGCTATTCGGGCTGGGCAGCTGCGGGCATTGGCTTCTCACTCAATAACTCGATGCTCATCATCGCCGGCTCACTCGTGGGAAGCTCAGGCGCGATCCTGAGTTACATCATGTGCAAGGCGATGAACCGCAGTTTCTTCAACGTGATCTTGGGCGGGTTCGGTGGCGACGCGGGTGCGGCGGCAGCGGGCGGCGCACAGCAGCAGCGCAGCGTCAAAAGCGGCAGCGCCGATGATGCGGCCTTCGTGCTCGGCCATGCCGAAACCGTGATCATCGTGCCTGGCTATGGCTTGGCTGTGGCCCGCGCCCAGCATGCCGTGAAAGAGCTTGCCGCCAAGCTCACTGCCAAGGG
>JBJTSL010000033.1:0-3851 GCA_046076625.1 Allobrachymonas sp. | reverse complement strand
TTTGAGCAAATGGCGCGGGAGCGGCATGCCGTGCCGAGTTGGGTCGTGGTGGGCGCAGGCACGGGCGGCACGAGCGCGACGATTGGGCGCTTTTTGCGCTACAGGCAATTCCCCACGCAGCTTTGTGTGGCGGATCCTGAGGGCTCGGTATTTGCTGGGTATCACGCGAGTGGTGATAAGCAATTGCAAGGTTTGGGCTCTCGCATTGAAGGCATTGGCCGCCCGCGAGTGGAGCCGAGTTTCATCCGCGGGTTGGTGGATCAGATGCAGGTGGTGAGCAATGCGGAGTCGATTGCAGCGATGCGATTGCTCTCAGGCTTGCTCGGGCGGCGCGTTGGTCCATCGACCGGGACGAATTTTGTGGCGATGCTGGAGCTGGCGACTCGGATGAGGTCTTCTGGGCAGCAGGGTTCCATCCTGTCGCTGATTTGTGATGCTGGCGAACGTTATTTGCCCACCTACCACAACGAGGCCTGGGTGAGCGAATGCATGGGCGATTGCAGTCTGGCGCAGACGCGGCTTCAGTCTTTGTTGGCATGAGAAAATCTCGGGTATGAATCGAAATTTTTATATCGCTCCTTCCATTCTCTCCGCTGATTTCGCCCGTTTGGGTGATGAGGTGAAAAGTGTGCTCGCCGCGGGCGCAGACTGGATTCATTTTGACGTGATGGACAACCACTACGTACCTAACCTCACCTTCGGGCCGATGATCTGCCAAGCCATTAAGCCCCACGCTGTGAAGCCAGATGGCAGCAAGGCAGTGATGGACGCGCATTTGATGATTGATCCTGTTGATGCCTTGGCAGAGAGCTTTGCCACAGCGGGGGCGGATTACATCAGTTTCCACCCCGATGCCTCTCGCCACGTGCATCGCAGCATCCAAGCGATCAAAAGCAAAGGCTGCAAGGCTGGGCTGGTGTTCAATCCGGCAGAGGAATTGGATGTACTCGACTGGGTGATTGAAGACATTGACCTGATCCTCATCATGAGCGTCAACCCAGGCTTTGGCGGACAATCCTTTATTGAGAGCGCGCTGCGCAAGATTGAAGCTGTCCGCAAGCGCATTGATGCCGCCGGCAAGGATATTCGCTTGGAAGTTGATGGCGGCATCAAGCCGGACAATATCCGCCGCGTGGCCGATGCCGGCGCAGATGCTTTTGTGGCCGGCAGCGCTATTTTTGGCAAGCCGGATTACAAGGCCGTGATTGACAGCATGCGCTTAGCCTTGAAGTAAATGCTGTCCCGCATTCAAGCCGTGATCGTCGATCTGGACGGCACCATGGTGGATACGCTGGGCGACTTTGAAGTGGCGCTCAATCGCATGCTCGCGGATTTTTCACTGCCTCGAGTGGATCGCGCTTTCATTGAAGCCACCGTAGGCAAGGGCAGCGAGCACTTGATCCGCAGCACCTTGGCGTATGTTCAAAATCTTAAGCGAACTGAGCCGTTCGCTGCCATTGAATCAACACACAACGCTATTGATTCGATAGCGTATGAGAAAGCCTGGCAAAGCTACCAATCGCACTACCTAGCTTGCAATGGCGAAGCCAGCGAGGTGTATGCCGGCGTACTTGAAGGATTGCAAGCACTGCAAGCTCGTGGCCTGAAGATGGCTTGCTTGACCAACAAGCCACTCGCGTTTGCCAAGCCGCTGCTCAAGGCGAAAGGCTTGGATGGTTTTTTCAGCCATGTGTTCGGCGGCGATTCATTCGACAAGAAAAAACCTGATCCGCTGCCATTGCTCAAAACCTGCGAGGCGCTTGGCTTCTCACCACCGCACACATTGATGGTTGGCGACAGCAGCAACGATGCGCAAGCCGCGCATGCCGCGCAATGCCCTGTAGTGCTCATGACCTATGGCTACAACCATGGGCACGATATTCGCGCCACACCCGCGCTCGCGCATTTGGACTCGATACAAGCAATTGCTGCGCTGCTGGTCTAGCAGGCATCAAAAATGCCCGCCATGGAAAACCATGGCGGGCTTGGTCGATCAGAGACGATCAGTTGATATTGGTGTTGGCGCTGCTTTGGCCACCAAGTAAGGCAACGCGCAACGCTTCGTCAGCTGGTTTTCTGCCAAACCAGATTTTGAAGAAGTTTTCAGCAAACTCAGGCTCTTTGATCGGATCGCCTTGCTGCTTGCCACGGAAGTTGGTGATCAAGCCCGTGCCTGGAACATTGTCAACAATGATGGATTCGCCTTTGTTGAACTGTTTTCCCTCAGCAAAAATGTTACCCATGCGGATCACGCCATTGACGATTTTGGAGAAATCCTCTCGGGACATGTTGTCTTCCATGCCGCGCGAGAACAATTTGCCCAACTCATCGCCCTTCAAATCGCGCTGCGCCACCAAGTGCATGCGTTTGGCCAACGTGGGCTTGATCACTTCGTCGTTGGTGGAGACTTTGCTCGGTGTGTACAAGGCTGCGGTGTAGCCCCTGAAGCCAAAGCGAAAGCGCATGCCCGCGCCATTGAGCTGCAGCCGCTGCCCACCCACCGTGACCTCGCTGGGATAGGTGACATCGGCGATCTTGGTTTGTGCCCAAGTCACCATCGGGGTACATGCAGCGACGGCCCAAGCCAGCCCGCTTTTCAAAAACTCTTGACGATTCATGATTTGCGTCTCCTTTAACAAAAAAGCACGGTCGTGCAATAAAGACAGAGTATCGCCGAAACGACACTTGCCGTCTTGCGGACTTACCCTGCCACAGCAGTTGCTGGGGTAGGCCAGCGGGTGCACTGAAAGTGCGCAGGAACGGCAGCCTTGCTTCACCCGCGCAAGCCACCTGCCGCGGTCTGCTACACTGCCACTATGTTCGCCCCCCGTATCATTGCCCATCCAGCCGTTGCCGCAAGCTCTGCGCACGTGACTGCACTGTGGCAGGGGGCTTGGCTGTGGCGCAAGCCAGCCGAATTGCTCTGAATATTTGCGGCGTCTTGCCGCCACCGGGGTGTCTTCTCAGGCACCGATTGTGTTGAACGAATTTGCGCCCAGCGTGCGCAATCTCTCTGAACCCTCTCTTGTCATGATGACCGAACTTGAATTCAAATCCCTGCGCGATGCAGGCTACAACCGCATTCCCTTGGTGGCCGAGGCTTTTGCCGATCTGGAAACCCCGCTCTCTCTGTACCTCAAGCTGGCCTTTCCCAAATCCCAGGGCAAATATAGCTTCCTGCTCGAATCCGTGGTGGGCGGCGAGCGCTTTGGGCGCTACAGCTTTATTGGCTTACCCGCTCGCACTGTGCTGCAATCGAGTGGCTTCGGCGAGGCGGCAAAGACCGAGGTCTTGACTGACGGCCAACTCGTCGAAACCTTGCCCGGCAACCCGCTCGATGCGATCGAGCAATTCCAATCGCGCTTCAAAGTCGCCGTCACACCCGGCTTGCCGCGTTTTTGTGGGGGCCTCGCAGGCTACTTTGGCTATGACACGGTGCGCCACATTGAAAAGAAACTGCAGGCCACTTGCCCACCCGATACCCTCGGCTGCCCGGACATCATGCTGCTGCTCACCGAAGAGCTGGCGGTGATTGATAACCTCTCGGGCAAGCTGTATTTGATCGTCTATGCTGACCCAAGCGCGCCTGAGGCCTACGCCAAGGCGAAGCGCCGCGTGCGGGAGTTGAAAGAGCAACTGCGCTATAGCGTGGCTGCGCCTGTGGTGAAAGCCTCGCAAGACTTCCCCGTGGAGCGCGAATTTGCCAAGGCGGAATATTTGAAAGCCGTAGAACGCGCCAACGAGCTGATTGCGGCCGGCGATTTCATGCAGGTGCAGGTCGGTCAGCGCATGAAGAAGCGCTTCACCGAGTCACCGCTATCACTGTATCGCGCTTTGCGCTCGCTCAATCC
>JBJTSL010000032.1:0-2137 GCA_046076625.1 Allobrachymonas sp. | reverse complement strand
ATACACCACAGCTGACATGCCCTTTTCGATGAGCTGCTGGCCAGTCTGCACCAAGGCATCAAAATCCGGCGTTCTGTCTGGTTTGCAAGGGGTCATCAAGGCGGGAATCGCGCCGCTGAAGATATTTGTATTCATCGTTCGCTTGGCTCCTTCAAACGTTTGGAAAGATGGGAATATGAGGCCAAGTGTCGCAGCTTCGAGCCTTGCCGTCTTGCCAAAAACTCGGGTGAGCGCTTGAGCAATTGCATAATCGACTGCGCCATGCGCCGCAAACAATCCCCACCCAACCTGCAACCCGAAGCCAAGCTGCTGGAAGCTGGCCTTTTCCGTGGCGATGCGCTGTTTGACCATGTGCACGACATCGTGTTTTTCTTGAAAGACACGCAAGGCCGCTACACCGCCGTCAACGACACACTCGTTCGTCGCTTGGACTTTGCGCATAAATCCGGCCTGCTGGGAAAAACCGTGAGCGAAGTGTTCCCCCAGCCATTGGCCGCCAGCTTCGCCAAGCAAGACCAGCGTATTTTGCAAGGCGGTGCGGCCATGAACGGCCAACTGGAGCTGCACTTGTATGCCAACCGTCAGCCCGGCTGGTGCCTCACGTGGAAAATCCCCCTTACCGACCCGCAAGGCCGCATCGTTGGCTTGGCTGGCCTCTCGCGCGATACTCAGCAGCCCTTGGGCAGCGCAGCAGAAGCCGATGCCATCTCGCGCGTGATTGAATGACCTGCCCCCAAGATTAGCTACGCATTGATTGAGAGTCCGGGGATGCAATCGTAGCCGATTGCAATGGTTTCGCGATGCTTGCAGCATGCTGCAAGCATCGCGCGGCGAACACGGCTGGCGGCAAGTAGCCCAACGCGCTGTGTGGTCGGTAGTGGTTATAGTCCTCGCGCCAGTTGGCCAGCACACTGCGCACATGGCTGAGGCTGGCAAACCAGTGTTGGCTTAAGCATTCATCGCGGAACTTGCCGTTGAAGCTTTCAATGAAAGCATTTTGTATGGGCTTGCCCGGTTGAATGAACCTGTGCTCGATGCCGCGCTGGGCAGCCCACGTCTGCATGATGCGTCCTGCAAACTCTGGACCGTTGTCCGAGCGGATCACCTTTGGTAGACCTCTTTGGCCAATGGCCTCATCCAGAAGCCGGGTGACGTACAGCGCCGGGATGGAGGTGTCCGCGGCCAAAGCGATGCACTCTTTGGAGCAATCGTCCACCACGGTGAGTGTCTTGATTTTGCGTCCATTGGCCAACTCATCAAAGACAAAGTCCATACTCCAGACTTGGCCGGGCTGCTCTGGCCGCATCAGTGGCATGCGCTCAGCGACGGGCAACTTCTTGCGATGGCGCTTGCGCACCATGAGTTGCTCCTGGCGGTAGATGCGATACGTGCGCTTGACGTTGACCTGCCAACCTTCGTGGCGCAGGCGGTTGTGTAGCATACGGTAGCCGTGGCGGCGGTGCTGGCCAGCGAGCTCTTGCAGGCGGCAGCGTAGCGGCTCATTGCCATCTGAGCGGGCGCGATAGCGCAGGACGCTGCTGGAGATGCCTAGCAACTGGCAAGCCCGTCTCTGGCTCAAGCCGCGCTGGCAAAGCTGTTGGACACCTTGACGTTTGGCCGCCACGGCCACTACTTTCCCCGCAGCACCTCGCGCATGGCGTCAACTTCAAGCATAGAGTTGGCCAGAAGCTTCTTGAGCTTGGCATTCTCTGACTCAAGCTCTTTGAGCCGCTTGGCGTCACTGACGCCCATACCGCCGAACTTGGCCTTCCACGCGTAGTAGCTCGGTTCACTGAAGCCGTGTTTACGGCAAAGGTCTTTGATCTTGAGGCCTGCATCGGCTTCACGCAGAAACCCAATGATCTGCTCTTCTGTAAATCTCTTCTTCATCGTCCAATTTCCTTTCAAGGGTGATTGGACTCTGAATCGCGGCGTTGCTGTTTATTGGGGGCAGGTCAGCGCGCTTGGCCGAGTTGGCCTAGAATGCCGAGGCGAAGCTGCCACGCTTGGATATGGATAGCCATGGAGATGCAGTTCTGGCGGTGATGGGTAAAGGCAGCAAGGAGCGTTGCATCCCTTTGCCAGCCATGGCCCATGCTGTATTGGCGGGGTACAGACAGGCACGCGGCCTGTCGGC